>NZ_JBWHYQ010000039.1:0-4805 GCF_056322905.1 Lysinibacillus sp. G1-3 | reverse complement strand
CTTTCATAAGTCTAGTGATGATGGCAAAGAGGTCACACCCGTTCCCATACCGAACACGGAAGTTAAGCTCTTTAGCGCCGATGGTAGTTGGGGGCTTCCCCCTGTGAGAGTAGGACGTCGCTAGGCAATTTCGACAGTCAGCTGTGTGCTGGCTGTTTTTTTTATAAAATTAAACAAATAGTATTTAACCAATAGTAAAAAATCGAGAAGCTAATTTAAGTTTCTCGATTTTTTAATTATTTACTTTAGCAAAAGTTAATCTTTGTATAGTCAAATATACTCATTGGTATTTAGATATTTCATTATGCTTTCATATTAATTTTGATGTAAAATTACCCATAGTATTAAAAGGTAATATTATGGCTTTTATAGGTATTATATATTAAAATAGGTAATGGTTATTTTTACATACTATTAGGATATAGATATGTAAAAAATATATAGATAGGAGTGTAAATATTGATAATACTAGATAGACCTTATGTTTCGGAATTATTAGCGGACACAATTAGTAAGAATAAAATTCCGGTAATCAAATTAAATGAAGTTTTTATACCAAACGAATCTACTATAAATTTAAAAAAGGTAGACGATTTGTTGATTGAATTAGAGAAGGGGAATTCTCCAATTCTATTTAACTCTGAAAATGGACTTAATATTTTATCAAAATATGCGCCTAATCACTATTTAACAACTGTTACAGATATTTTGAAAAATAAAGTTACTTTCAGGAAAACATTAAGTAGACATTATAAAAATTTCTTTTTCACAGAAGTTTCTCTAAAAGAATTAGAAGAATTAGATCCTAGTGCCCTACCTTTCCCTATTATTGTTAAGCCTGTTATAGGATATTCAAGTATAGGTGTACATCGTATTGATAAGGTAGAAGAATATAAAGAAACTATTAAACAACTTAAGTTTGAAATGGAAGTTACAAGTTCAGAGTATCCAATCGAAGTTATTAATAATCAATCATTTATAATTGAAAAATTAATTGAAGGTGATGAATACGCTGTTGACGTATATTTTACAGGAGATGGGGAACCTGTTATCCTAAATCTTTTTAAAAGAATGTTTAGGCATGAGAAAGATATGAGCGATAGGATTTACTATACGAGTAAGCAAGTAATAAATGAGTCCCTCAACAAAATTCAAGAGTTTTTAAAAACTATTTCATCGTTCTTCGCTTTAAAGTCTGCCCCAATACATATTGAAATTCGCATCGATAATGATGAACAGATTGTTCCTATTGAAGTAAATCCACTTAGATTTGCTGGTATCGGTACAAATGAACTTGGCGTTCATGCATATGGTGTAAATGCATGTGAGTACTTTTTTAAACAAGAAAAGCCTGATTGGGAAAATATAGTTAATCAAATGGATGATTCAATTTATAGTTTTTGTTGTGCTGAAGTAGATGCTTCTATTGATTATAAGCAAGTTGTATCTATTAATCATGAAGCGTTTAAACTAAACTTTGGTGAAATTTTAGAATACCGACCAATGAAAGTAAATGAAAGCTCTACTTTTGCTGTAATCTTTCATAAGTCACCAGATTTAAATGAAAATATAAGGTTATTGAATTTAGATCTGAATCAATATATAACGTTAGAAGAATTAGTATTTGTATAATAATTAGTAATTTTTCTATTTCAGTTAGGAGCTTTAATGATGTTTAAAGGTATGACAATTAGAAAGAAAATATTATTAAACGTATTAATGCCTATTGTTGTTATAAGCACAATTTTTAGCTTAGCCATCTTTATTGTAGCTGATCGTTTAATCGAAGGGTATATTATTCCTCAGTTTGAAGAGAGCTTAACAATGAAAATGGAGGACTTTGATGAGTTATTTGATAAAGAATTAATCAATAGTGCTAAAACAAACAAAAGTGCATATCAAGAACTATTGTCTAGAGGAAATGCATTTCAAGAAAAGAATGAATTAGAAAATGTGTATATTATGAGTAAAGTAGATAATAAAGAAGTCATTTTATTTTTAGGTAATGACGATAAGTATTTATCACCACTAGCGTTTACAGATGAACAAAAAGCAGCGCTAGGTACAACTAAAATGGTTACAAGTGATATTTATAAAGATGATTACGGCGCTCATAAGTCTACATTTTTACAAGTTCAAGGAACAGATTCTGTCTTAGGATTAGATGAAGATGCAGATTTTATAGTTGATCTAGAAAACTTATTAATAAAAGTATGTGTATTATTAGCACTTATATTTATTGTGGTAAGTGGTATACTAGCATATTTCACTGCTAAAAGAATATCTAAACCGTTAAATGAACTTGTAGATTATACTAAAGTAATTGCAGCTGGTGATTTAACACAGGAAATAAAAAATACAAGTAATGATGAAATTGGTCAACTTGCATCAAGCTTTAATAGTATGCAAGTACAGCTAAAAGAAGTTATAGGCCATGTATCCGCAACAGCAGACTATGTAGCAAACGGGTCTAAAGAATTGACTCAAAGTATAGAGCAAGTGACAGAAATGGCTAATCAGGTATCAGCAGCAATTCAGGAAGTTTCAGTAAGTAGCGAAATGGTAACAACTGGGGCTATTCAAAATCAAATTGCGATTAGAGAAATATCAGAGGGGATAGTAGAAATTACAGAATCTACTACAAACGTCTCTGATGAATCTATGAAGACATCTGAAGAATCCAATCAAGGTAATAATGTCATTCAACAATCCGTACAAGGAATTGACTCAATTAACGAGCTTTCAAAAGCCTCTATGCAAATGACTGAACAAATGCATCAACGTTCTAAAGAAGTAGGACAAATTACAAATGTAATTACAAGTATTTCAGATCAAATTAATTTACTAGCACTAAATGCAGCTATTGAGGCTGCTCGTGCAGGTGAATACGGAAAAGGGTTTGCTGTTGTCGCAGATGAAATAAGACATTTAGCAGAACAATCTGCCCAATCTGCTAATGACATAACTAAATTAATCTCTGAAATGCAAAATAATTCTAATGAATCGGTTGAAGCTATTACGAGAGTAGTAGATGAAATTGATCAAGAGACTGTCGCAATAAGATTGGCTGGAGATACTTTCCAAAAAATCTCATCTCTAATTTCAAACATTAGTATGCGAACGCAATCAATTGCTTCAACAGTAGAACAAATATCAGCAAGCTCTGAACAAGTATTAGGGACTACTGAAACAACTGTGCAATCATTGGAGCAAACATCAGCAGGTACCCAAAATATTGCTTCAACTATGCAAGAGCAATCTGCTTTTATGGAAGAAATGCTAGGAACAGCTAATCAAGTAAATGATATGGTTGAAAACTTGAAAGGTCAAATTTCACATTTTAAAATTAAGTAATCTAAGCAATAACATTAACTAAGTTAAAAGGATTAGCTCTAACTTGAATAGAGCTAATCCTTTTACTATTTTTAGATCCGTATGCCAGTATCAAAGTCATTTGTAAATTCGACAAAATACTCATTGAGTTCGTTCTAATTGTATATAACTCTTTATATAATGTAACGATTATCTTAAAAAGGAGAGGAAATTTTGTGGATTGATGGTGTTTTTTCTGGTGGCGGTTTGAAGGGGTTTGCACTTGTTGGGGCATATCAAGTACTAGAAGCTGAGAATTTTCGCTTTAAACGGGTAGCTGGAACGAGTGCCGGGGCTATATTGGCTGCTTTTATTGCTGCAGGGTATAGCGGAAAAGAAATCCAGACTATGCTAGAAGAGTTGGATGTACCTTCATTATTAGATCCAAGGAAAACAATCTTACCATTCCCATTTATGAAGTGGGTTAATGTTTATCACCATTTAGGTTTATATAAAGGAAAAGCGTTAGAAAAATGGTTTTTTCAGAAATTAGCAGCAAAAGGCGTTTATACATTCGGAGATTTACCCAAAGATTCTTTAAAATTAGTGGCCTCAGATTTAACAAATGGCAGAATGATTGTGTTACCGGATGATTTACAAAACTATCATATTGATGCTAAAAATTTTTCGGTTGCGTGTGCTTTACGTATGAGTTGTGGTATACCATTTTTCTTTGAACCCGTTACATTAAAAACAGGAAAAGGAGATTCAGTTATTGTAGATGGCGGTGTATTAAGTAATTTTCCGTTGTGGGTATTTGATGATAGAGAAGGACGTAAAGTGCGACCGATTATTGGACTTAAATTGAGTAGACGTAGAGAAGAGCAACACCCACATGAAATTAAAAATGGATTAAATTTATTTGAAGCTTTATTTTCTACTATGAAAGATGCTCATGATGAAAGATATATCTCAAGACGACATGAAAGAGATATTATTTTTATTCCTGTTGATGATTATAGTGCTACACAATTTGATTTAGACGAAGAGACTAAAGAAACACTTTTAGAAATTGGAAGAAACCGTACGATTCAATTTTTAAAAGCATGGCCGAGATATAAACTATAAAACTTTTAAAAAAATGTATTAATACTATTGACGTCCTATGAGGTAGATGGTATTATATAAAAGTTGCTGATGAACATGCAACTAGAACAATATAAAAATAAAATAACTGTTTGACATTATGTATAAAACATGTTATTATATAAAAGTTAACTCTTAACAAAAGAGATAATGATTATAAATGAACCTTGAAAACTGAACAAGCAAAACGTAATCAATAAAGTTTTTAGTAACTAACCTCGAGTTAGTGAACGAAACAAAATTTTGGACATCAAACATGATGCCAGCAAAACAATTTGAGCTAATCAAATTTCTTTTATGGAGAGTTTGATCCTGGCTCAGGACGAACGCTGGCGGCGTGCCTAATA
>NZ_JBWHYQ010000038.1:0-5705 GCF_056322905.1 Lysinibacillus sp. G1-3 | reverse complement strand
TATTATGCCTAGCGACGTCCTACTCTCGCAGGGGGAAGCCCCCAACTACCATCGGCGCTAAAGAGCTTAACTTCCGTGTTCGGTATGGGAACGGGTGTGACCTCTTTGCCATCATCACTAGACTATTAAGTTTTCGATATACGTCGTACTTTTTCGTCAGCCTCTGTCGTTCAGTCAGTCATGTACTTAAGTACGTCCTTCCTTTTCTTCATCGCTTTCTCTAACTACTCGTATGTTGAAACCTTTATGTATTTCGTTTTGAAGTTTATTACCTGTCCTTCAAGACAAGAATTATTGTATAACGTTTTCTAGCATTGTGCAATACTTTTTTATAAAAAAAAGAAATTATTACTTTTTAGAGATATTTTTTGTTTTCTACGAGAAATTATCACTCTGCTATTTATTATAGCAATTGTTTAATTAAAAGAAAACAATTAATTTAATAGATGAGAATTAGTTAACTATTTATATTCATTTTATAAATAAAAGGCACTAATTTTCGCTACAAGCTACTTCTTCCCCCAAACTCAATGCTCTACGACAGGAGTACTTGAGTAGCCCTTCGCTCCAATCACCAACCAAAATAAGTATACATGCACAAAAATATCCAACGAAGATTATTTTTATAGACTACTTAACATGTACATAAATTATCATTTCAAAATTATTTAATCATAGTTTTTCAGTTTTAATCTTATCCTCAATATTATTTATTGAGCCTTTCATTCACTTGCTTAGAAAGCATTTAATATATTTCACATGTCGAACATTAAAGGCTTAAAAGTGCTCGTTGTAATCGATCAATTTCCTCAAATGTCGTTGCAGGACCAAAGGATATTCTAAAAAATTGACGAGCCGCTCCCATAGAATAACCCATTGATAAAATCGCTTTTGTACCAGATTCACTATGAATATCACAGGCACTTCCTGTAGAAATACATATCCCCGCTTCATTTAATTTTAACAAAACGTATTGCCCTTCTACTCTTTTCATCATCACACCACAAATATTAGGCAACTGATTCTTACACTCAATGATCTGACACGTCTCTGGTAAATTCTCCTTAAAGTATTGACGTAATGCTGCATATTGCTGACGCTCATATTGATAACCTTCAATCGCCGTAGCAAATGCGACAATAGCTGGGGTATCTAGTGTGCCTCCCCTTAGTCCGCGCTCATGTGTGACACCTGGAGCTAATGCAGGAACACGGAGCTCAGGATTCATATATATGGCACCACACCCTTTTGGCCCACCTATTTTATGCGCTGAAACAGTAATAGCATCTACTTGCTGTTTTAACGAGAGTTTACAAAAGGATTGTACACAATCGACGTGTATAAGCACATTTGATTGTTTTGCAATTTCGGCAATTTCTTCTATCGGTTGAATAGAACCTATCTCTGAATTTACATGTTGAATAGTGATTAAAGCAGTATCTTCTTGAATTGCTTTTCGTAGTTGCTCTACTTGAATACAACCGTCTTGCTGTAAGGGTAACTTCGTGACCGTAAAACCCATTTTTTCAAGTGTATTTAAAGCCGCATGTACCGATGTGTGTTCAGCTTGGGATGATATAATGTGCTTCCCTTTATTTGAAGCTAAAGCTAATGACAAAATCGCAATTAAATTGCCCTCCGTTCCACTTCCCGTAAAAATGATACCATCACTGTTTACTCCAAGTGACCTTGCTACAACAGCTCTTGCTTGTTCAACAAAATAATGGGCTTGTCCTCCTAGGTCATGTAAGCTTGCACTATTTCCATAATACTGCTTTGCTACCTCGCAATATGCTTTAAGAGCTTTTGGCGTCATTGGAGCGGTTGCAGCGTAATCCATATAAATCATCTTATTCTTCCTTTCTAATTCATTCGGTCTTGTTTTCTTTTTTATTTTATGCAAAGATAAGTGTCAAGACAACTGTAAAGAAGGTATATGTATGGATGTAAAGACAGATGTACTTATTATTGGTAGCGGTATTGCCGCACTTCAAACTGCTCGGCTTCTCGAAGAACATTTTCTAGTACAGCTAGTGACAAAGTGTTCAGTTAAAATGAGTAGTTCTTATCGTGCTCAAGGCGGTATTGCTGCCGTTACAAGTCAAGAAGATCATCCAAAGCTTCACATTGCTGATACGTTGACTGCTGGTGAATATCATCATGAAAGAAGGAATGTTGAAGTACTAATAGAAAATGGCACAGAAATTATGCGTAATTTATTAAATGAGGGCTTCCCAGTTGATCGACAAGTTGACGGGTCCCCCGCTCTTGGCTTAGAGGGAGCACATAGTCATCACCGCATTTTACATGCAGGCGGTGATCGTACTGGTCAAGTAATGATAGATTATTTGCTCAATCAACTCACATCTAATATCGTCGTGAATTGCTATGAGATGGCTTATGAGCTTTTATTAAACACAAATGGGGATTGTGTTGGCGTTCTAACAAAAGGAGCAAAGGGAACGAAACGCTACCTTGCCCACCACGTCATTCTCGCGACAGGAGGTGCAGGTGCTCTTTATTCTTGTACGTCTAACTTTGCTACGAATACTGGTGATGGGATCGCATTAGCCTATCGTGCAGGAGCTGCCATCAGTGATATGGAATTTATGCAATTTCATCCAAGCTTACTTTGGTCTCAAGGTCAGGCCAAAGGGTTAATATCTGAAGCTGTTCGTGGCGCCGGAGGAATATTTGTCGATGCGTATCGTCAGCCCTTAATGAAAGGGATACATAAACAACTGGACTTAGCACCACGCCATGTTACAGCACATGCATTATTTCATAAACGTGCTGCTGGGCAGGAAACATTTATTGATATTACAAAGATTGAACACTTTGAAGAAAGATTCCCTACGATTGCTCAACTTTGTTCTGACAATAATGTTAATTTACAGGATGGCCTAATTCCAGTTGCACCAGGTAGCCATTTCTTAATGGGCGGTGTTGTTGCTGATGACAAAGGAAGGACATCTATTCCTAATCTCTATGCAATTGGGGAAGTTGCTTGTACAGGAGTTCATGGCGCCAATCGTTTAGCTAGTAACTCTCTATTAGAAGGAATTACGTTTGGACAAAGAACAGCCCAATACATTATTCAAACAGGTTGTACACAAAATAATTTCTTGATTAGTGACAAACATCACCAACAAACAATGCCATCGTTATTTACAAAAGATCAATTACGACAAATGATGATGCACACATTAGGCATTGTGCGAAATCCTATCGATATGCAACAATTCGTACAACAATTGCCCTCATTGCAAACACTTCTTCATGTTAATTTAAATGGCCTGAATCAACAGGAACTTGAACTTTTCATGATGCATATTGTCGCTACATTAATGGCATTCGCAGCCATTACACGAAAAGAAACTCGCGGAGCACATATTCGCGTTGATCAACCAGAAAATGATAACCAGTGGGCAAACCGTTGGGTTATTTTTCAACAAGGACAGATGAAAGTGAGGGATTCATTATATGAATATCATCAAACTCGAAGAATTGTTAAAGCAATTTTTTAATGAGGATATAGGCGATGGAGATTTATCAAGTGAATTAATATTTTCCCCTGAACAACAGGGATCTTTTTCTTTTTATGCGAAAGAAGACGGCATTTTTTGTGGAGCTCTCATCATTAAGCATGGATTTCTTCTACTGGATCGATCGATCGATATTACCCTTTATAAAAAAGATGGAGAAAAAGTAAATGCTGGTGATGTTCTTGCTGTTATTCACGGACCTCTTCAAAAGTTATTAATAGGTGAGCGTGTAATTTTGAATCTTATCCAGCGTATGTCTGCTATTGCCACAACTACAAATTTAGCGGTGCGAGAAACTGCAGGTACTAATGCGAAAATATGCGATACGCGCAAAACAATGCCTGGATTGCGTATGTTAGATAAATACGCTGTTAGAATCGGTGGTGCCTATAATCATCGCAATGGTTTATTCGATGCGATCATGCTAAAGGATAATCATATTGCTTTTGCAGGTAGTATTACTAATGCAGTACAGGCGGCCCGTGAGAAAATCGGTCACACCATTAAGATCGAAGTCGAAATCGAAACAAAAGCACAATTAGATGAAGCAATTGCAGCTGGTGCTGATATCATTATGTTTGATAATCGTAGCCCTAAAGAAATACGTGAATGGCTTCCTGCTGTTCCTCCACATATCGCTACAGAAGCTTCGGGCGGCATTACACCTCAAAACTTAAATAGCTATGCGATAACAGGTATTCAATGGATTTCACTCGGAGCGCTAACACATTCAGTAAAAGCTTTTGATATTAGTGCAATTGTTAAACCGAAAGGAGCTAGTTTCATTGTCCATCACTAATCTATTTCAACAAATGTCACTACTACCCGAGCATTATCGTGCTTTATCTAAAAATGACATGGAATCTCGCATTCTAGCTATAAAAAAGGAATTAGGCAGTAAGCTCTTCATTCCTGGGCATCACTATCAAAAAGATGAAGTGATTCAATTTGCTGATGCAACAGGGGATTCCTTACAACTTGCTCAAATATCAGCAGCTAACACGGAAGCTGAACATATCGTATTTTGCGGCGTACACTTTATGGCGGAAACAGCTGATATGCTTACAACTAAACAGCAGCATGTATACTTACCTGATATGCGTGCAGGCTGTTCAATGGCAGATATGGCAGACATTTATCAAACAGAACAAGCATGGCCAGTTTTACAGGAACTTTTTGGCGATACCATTATCCCTCTAACATATGTTAATTCTACTGCTGCCATTAAAGCATTTACGGGACGACATGGTGGAGCTTGCGTAACATCGTCCAATGCAAAAGAAATGGTTGAATGGGCATTTACGCAAAAACAACGTATTTTCTTTTTACCCGATCAACATTTAGGTAGAAATACTGCGTACGATTTAGGAATACCGCTTGAAAATATGGCCGTTTGGAATCCTCATACAAATAAACTTGAAACGGATCAGTCCCCAGAAAACATTCAAATCATCTTATGGAAGGGACACTGCTCTGTACACGAAGGCTTTACGGTTGAGCATACGGAGCTCATACGTAAAACTCATCCAAATATGAGGATCATTGTTCATCCAGAATGTAGTCGTGAAGTGGTTGCTGCTGCAGATGATGCAGGTTCTACAAAATACATTATTGATACGATTTATAAAGCACCAAGTGATTCAGCATGGGCAATCGGTACTGAAATGAATCTCGTCAATCGTCTGATTAAACAGCACCCTGATAAGCAGATTATCTCTTTAAATGAAAATTTCTGTCCTTGTCTTACGATGAATCGTATTGACCTTCCCCATCTACTTTGGTCTTTAGAAAGTATACAAAAGGGGCAGCCACATAATTGTATTCAAGTAGATGCTCAAACTGCTGAAGAAGCACGTAGCTCACTTGAAAGAATGCTATTAAGAGCGTAAAAAGCAAAACGTCTACCCAAAGATGAGTAGACGTTTTCTTATAGTTGCTTTAGTTTTCTAATGAGAATATGTAGTAATGTTCAAATACATTTCAACTAATCATAATCGTGTAAGACAATTAGTAGAATCTTAAAAGCTATCTTTATACAAAAAAATACAGTAGATGTAAATTACATCTACTGTATTTTAGTATGACCCGTACGGGATTCGAACCCGTGTTACCGCCGTGAAAGGGCGGTGTCTTAACCACTTGACCAACGGGCCAATGGCG
>NZ_JBWHYQ010000037.1:0-5992 GCF_056322905.1 Lysinibacillus sp. G1-3 | reverse complement strand
TTTGTGCCTATATAGTAAGTGAGAAAGAACTGAAGGATTTAAATTTAAAGAACTATTTGGCAGAAAGTTTACCAGAATATATGATTCCTACTTACTTTATAAAGATAGATGAAATGCCTTTAACACCGAATGGGAAACTGGATAGAAAAGCACTTCCAAAACCAAATACAGAGGATTCTTTAAATGAGTATGAAGCACCAAGAAATGAAATTGAAGAGCTTTTAGTGGATATTTGGAAAGAAGCATTAGGTGTAGATAAAATCGGAATTGACGACGATTTTTTTGAGTTAGGTGGTGATTCAATTAAAGCAATAAGAATTATATCAAAGTTAAATAAGAATAAATACAATTTAGATATTAAAAATCTCTTTATTAATCCGAATATTAGAAATTTAAGTGGTCATGTTTGTGAAAATTTGCAAAGTGAATTAATAAATCAAAAAGACGTTATTGGACAAGCAAGTTTAACCCCTATACAAAAATGGTTCTTTGGTGAAAAATTTGAAACCAATCATTGGAACCAATCAGTTATGCTATTTAAAAAAGATGGATTCGAAGAAGTTATTATAAAAAGAGTATTCAATAAAATACTAAAGCATCATGATGCTTTAAGAATGATTTTTAAGAATATAGATGGGGAAATATTACAATATAATAGAGAAAATAAAGAAGGATTATTCGAATTAAAAACCTTTAACTTTTTTGAAGAAGTATTATTTAATAATAAAATAAAGGAAGAATGTGAAAGATTACAAAAAGGTTTAGACATATGGAATGGTAAATTGGTGAAATTAGGATTGTTTAAAACAAGAGAAGGGGATTATCTCGCTATAATTATACATCATTTAGTAGTTGATGGGGTTTCTTGGAGAATAATACTTGAAGATTTTGAGCTAGGGTATAAACAGGCAATAAACGAAGAAGAGATAATTTTACAGGAAAAGACTAATTCTTATTTGGAGTGGCAAAAGGCTTTAGAAGTTTATTCTGATAGTAGAGAATTATTACGGGAAATAGATTATTGGAAAGAAGTTAGTAATCAAGAAATTAAAGAACCTCCTTTTACTAAAGAGAGTAGTAGCAATAATATATTTAAATACAACCAAAGTATAAAGTTAACAATTGATAAGCAATACACACAATATCTATTAAAAAAGTCAAATAAGGCTTATAACACAAATATAGATGATATATTACTAACTGCTTTAGCTCTTTCTATCAAGGAATGGCATGGTAATGATAGCGTAATTATAAATATGGAAAGCCATGGAAGGCAAATTGTTAGTGAAACAAATTTAAATATTAATAGAACCGTGGGATGGTTTACAGCAGAGTATCCTATCGTATTAAAAGTAGATACTCAGATGGATATTGGATATAATTTGAAAACTATAAAAGAAATTCTGAGGAAAGTTCCAAATAAAGGTATAGGATATAATATCCTAAAATATTATCGCGATGATATACCTCTAAAAAAAGTATATCCTAAAATAAGTTTTAATTATCTAGGTGAATTTGATAATGATTTAAATAGTGATGTTTTTGAGATATCAGAATTATCAACAGCTTCTTCTATTGGTGATAATTCCCAAATGTTGTATGAATTGGATATTAATGCAGGGGTAAGAAATGGGTCTTTGGTTCTTTCAGTTGAATACAATACTTATATTCATAATAAAGAAAGAGTAGTAGAGTTTACAGAGAGGTATAAAGAGTCATTATATAGTTTAATAGAACATTGTATAACAAAAGAGGAAGTAGAAGTAACTCCTTCAGATATATCGAATTATTCTGTATCTATTGAACAGTTAGAAATGTATAAAAAGAATATAGAAAAACAAGAAGATGATGATGATGATTTTTTTGAGAAGTTTACGCTTTAAGAATATCAAAAAGGAGAAGTTGAGAATGATAGATTCAGATACAAAAAGTTTTGAAATACATGAATCAAATGTTAGATCATATTGTAGAGTTTTTAGCAATATTTTTTCAACAGCAAAAGATTCTTCAATATTTGATGAAAATGGAAATGAATTCATAGATTTTCTTGCAGGTGCTGGTGCACTTAATTATGGACATAACAACGATAGTGCGACACGTTTCTAAATGAAAAGTTTAGATACTGAAATTAATGAGTTTTCAGTAAACTGATAATTCGAAAAGTCGAATGATTGAGTAACGTCATGAAGGGCTTTCTCTAATACTCCGAATAGCAGTTATATTAATAAGGATAGAACTGTTATAAGCTCGGTGAAGTCGATTGAGTTTACACCCTAACAAGTCATGTTGAGGAACGGCGAACTAGCGGTAGTCGAGTGTGATATAGATCGGGAGTCTATAAAACATCCATGGTAAGAATGTCACATAGTGACTGACGAAATTCCGAATTAAAATGTCTAGATGTTATTTAAACAGAAATGTTTAACATATTTTTATAATATGGCTTATGAGGATTAGTAAGAAATATCGTTATGAAAACCCTTATATTGTTATAGGCAATATCAAGTAAGCAGGCATATAGGAATTACCTACAGGTGTATGAAAAGATAGAATTATTGGAACGTGGTAAGCTGATAACATGGAGAACTTATTTTCGATTAAGTGGTGATAAAGAAAGGCTTAAAGCTATAATTTATCTTTATATCAGTGAAAGTAGTGGCATAGTACCGTTGAAAGTATGGAAACATAGTGGAGGGATAGCCACAAGTCAATAAGTTGAAATTATGAATTTTAATTTTATTGATGGAACGCCGTATGAGATTGAAAGACTCATGTACGGTGTGGAAGAGGGGAAAAGGTGGAGATAGTTTCAAAGCCTTACCTATTCTTATAAATAAAGCAAGAAATTATTGATTATTTAATGAATGATGGAATATCACATGGCTTAGATATGTATACTTCAGCTAAAAAAAAATTTATAGATGATTTTTACGATGTTATTTTAAAAAATAGGAATTTAGACTATAAAATACAATTTTGCGGATCTACTGGTGCTAATGCCGTTGAAGCTGCATTAAAGCTAGCAAGAAAAGTAAAAAAAAGATCTGGCATATTTTCTTTTATGGGAGCATTTCACGGAATGTCCTTAGGTGCACTTTCAGCTACTAGTAATATTGAGAGCAGAGAAGGAGCTGGACTTGAGCTTAATAATGTGACATTTATTCCTCATCCTAGTATGTTTGAAAATGAATTTGACACAATTGACTATATTAATACTATTTTAACGGATTCACATTCTGGAGTTAGCAAACCAGCAGCAATTATATTAGAGACAATCCAAGCTGAAGGTGGAATAAATGTAGTTTCAAATGAATGGCTGATAAGATTATATGAATTATGTAAAGAGCAGGATATACTTCTTATCTGTGACGAAATACAAGTTGGTTGTGGAAGAACAGGGTCATTTTTCTCATTTGAAGCTGCGGGTATAATACCGAATATTGTAGTACTCTCAAAGTCTATAAGCGGATATGGATTACCTATGTCTATAGTCCTTATGGAATCAGATCTTGATATATGGAAGCCAGCTGAACATAATGGCACTTTTAGAGGAAACCAATTAGCCTTTGTAGGGGCAAGGGCAGCTTTAGAATATTGGAAAAATGATCAATTTCCAAATCAATTAAAAGAAAAAGAAAAAATTATAAATGAGTACTTAACAAAAAGAATTCAAACTATTAGTTCTAAAATTAAAATTCGAGGAAGAGGTATTATTTGGGGAGTCGATTTAACAGAGTATTGTACTCCTGAAGAAGCAAAGTTAATTACAACTGAATGTTATAATAATGGACTTATTATTGAAAGGTGTGGAAGAGAGGATTTGGTAATTAAAATACTGCCACCATTAACTATAGATATAAATATGTTAGAAAAAGGACTTGATATAATACGGAAATCTTTATTAACAATAAATATAAGTTGAATAAATTAAATTTTCGATGAAATGAGTGTTCTTTTTGTGTGATGTTGGATAACGAAGTCATTTACCTCATCACACAAGAGAACTCATTATTGATATCGCAAATAATACTCTTTAGTATGTGTAATTGATGTATAGAAGTGTAATTATTTCCTAAGAAAAACTATTTCATCATCATCCCATTTCTAAAGAACAATTAATTTCGTTCGGTGTTATGTATATTTTAATATTTTATGATGAAAGATCTAAGCCTTTGAGGTAGTGTAGTCTATTCTTTTTCCTTTTTTTTAGGTTTAGATTGAAAAGTGGTTAAAGTCCCTGGTGGGAATGGCCTTCTTTGCCTTATTTATAGAATAAAAAAGCAATGAAATAGCCAGAAGCATGTGAGGTATAACCTTTTTAATATATTATATAAATAAATGGAGAGTAGAATAGAATGGAAATAAAGAAAATATATCCTTTATCACCAATGCAAAAAGGAATGTTGTTTCATAAATTAATGGACAGTAATACTACTACTTATTTTGAACAAACAATTTTTGAAATAGAGGGTAATCTAGATATAAAAATATTTAGAAAAGCTTATAATTTACTATTAGAAAAATATGATATATTGAGAACTGTTTTTGATTATGAAACTTTTGATCAACAAATGCAAATAGTGAGAAGCAAAGTAGAGGGTAAAGTTTATTATAAAGATTTAAGCGATTTAAATAAGAGTGAGAAGGAACTCTTAATTAAAAATATAAGCTTTATGGATAAAGAAAAGGGATTTAATTTATCTAGGGATCTTTTAATGAGAGTATTTATACTAAAACTGGATGATAAAAATTATAGTTTAATATGGAGCCATCACCATATATTAATGGATGGTTGGTGTATAAGCATAATAATGAAAGATTTGTTATATATATACTCATCACTTAAAAATAATAAAGAAATCGTTAAGAAGAAGGTACCTGAATATGAAAATTATATAAATTGGATACAAAAGCAGGATGAAAATGATGCCTCTAATTATTGGGCAAATTATGTAAGTGATTATGAAAGTGAGGCGGTTCTCCCACAGAAAAGCCATTCTTTAAATGTGAAAAATAGAAGTAAAGAAAAATTGAGATTTAATATAGTAAAAGAGGATATACAACAATTAATAAATATATGTAATAGATCACAAGTTACAATGAGTACAATATTTCAAGCTATTTGGGGAATTATTTTACAAAAGTATAATAACACAAATGATGTAGTATTTGGGACTGTTTTATCAGGAAGAAATGCGAATATTTTAGGAATAGAAGAAATGATAGGGCTGTTCATAAACACTGTTCCATGTAGAGTGAAAAATTCTGATGATACTACTTTTAACCAATTAATAAAGAAATTACAGAAAGAGTCATTAGAAATTTCAAGCTATGACTACTACCCATTGTATGAAATTCAATCAAAAACAGTTCTTAAACATAAATTAATAAATAACATTATAATTTTTGAAAATTATTATTCTAATGATATTAAAAATGAAATCGATGATATAGATTTTTGTATTAAAAATGTAATCATTAATGAAGAAACTAATTATGATTTAGAGATAATAATAATACCTGGTGAAAATTATACTATCGAATTAAAATATAATACAAATATATATCATGATGAGTTTATGAAAAAGATAGAAAGTGCCTTTAAAAACATAATAACAACTATAAAATATAATACTAATATTAAAATTGGAAATATCAACATATTAGATGAATCAGAAAAAGAGAAAATACTATATGAATTTAACATTACAAAAACTGAGTATCCTAAAGAAAAAACAATAGTAGAATTATTTGAAGATCAAGTAAACAAAACACCAAATAAGGTTGCAGTAGTATTAGAAGATCAAGAGGTAACTTATAGAGAATTAAATAGAAAGGCCAATAATTTGGCGAAAGAATTAAGGACTAAAGGTGTTAAAGCTGATTCGATAGTAGGAATAATGGTAGAAAGATCGCTGGAGATGGTAGTGGGAATAATAGGCACTCTAAAAGCAGGAGGAGCATACTTACCAATAGATCCGAACTATCCGAA
>NZ_JBWHYQ010000036.1:0-26403 GCF_056322905.1 Lysinibacillus sp. G1-3 | reverse complement strand
CATAAGAACTTTCCTTTCCACTTAAGTAACGCTCAACAGCTTGTAATTTATCTTCTGCAGTATATTTGATCATAAAAAAACTGCACCTCCAATTGTTAGATGTGTCTAACAATTGGGGAGCAGTTCATATCAAGGGTTTTGACACTCATTGAAATCATTTGATTTCAGAAAATGGAGACGGCGGGAGTCGAACCCGCGTCCAGAAACTCCAATACTTCAGCTTCTACGCGTGTAGTTTGCCTATTTACGATTCACGTAGCATTATGCCGACAAACAGGCGTCCTGTACGCTAACCTGGAAATCTCTTGTCGGTGACTCAGGTGGCACCATCGACCGTATCCCACTAAAGTTGGGCCCTACGTTCTCTACATGGGCGATAGAGAGGCAGAGCGCTTAAGAGCTTACGCTGCGAAAGCTAAGTTTTGTTGTTTGCCAGTTATTATATAACTTCCGTTGATGACGGAGCCGAGACCTCCGACGCGCGACCAAAGCTTGAACCATCCCTGTCGAATCCGTAACGTCCCCTTGAATATGAATCGAAGCACGTAGCTTCGTTCAAGCAAAGGAGCTAGAATTTCTTCTAGTACGGTGGGAGCTAAAAGTACGCTTCCATGTAATCTGGCATTCAGTAAACTTATTATAAAACAAATCTTACTATAGTTCAAGTGTCCCGCTACAGTGGAAAAAATTAGCTCCCTCAAAATTTGTTTTGCTCATCAACAAAAGTTAGGAATGATATTTGTTTAAATATATGCCATTTATATAAGTTGATTGTAATGTAGACTGGGCGACTCCTCGGGGATCAGCTATAGAGGAACGAAGGCTAAAAGCATCACGTCCTGTGATAACGCCTTCGTGACCAACATCCTGTTGGCCCGAGCCCCTGCAGCGAAGCGGATGTTTTCTGTGCGAAAGCGTAGCGACAGCAACAACAAAGCACCCAGTCGGAGCGGAAATCAACCCACGCCATGGTGATGGGCCATTTATTTCTTATTTTATCATCTTAATTTTTAAGTCTCTTAACCGTAAAATGAGCTTTCCTAATTTTGACTCTGTTAGATAGCCGTAATAGACCTCTACCTCTTGTGCGCCAAAGCCGAGCTTGAATTCGTTAATTTCGTCCTTGTTCGTTACTGCGCCGAAATCATAGTGTGCGTATCCTTTGCTGCGGAACATCATCATATTTTCCCACAGTAAATAGCGATTGGCGAAGCGGATTTGTTGCTTTAGATCTGGTCTATCTTTGATCCAGACGGCCGTTCCTGTATATAAATTAAAAACGATATCTTCGTCGGCAATGTACAGTCGATAGCATAATGCTTCACCTTTGTCGTTTTGAAGCTTTGTATAGACGAGTGCGCCTTTTTCGCGCAGTAGCTTTAACGTTTGCATATGAAATTTTCGAACGCGATTTGTGTTTTTTATTTTGGCGAAGGCGTTGTAAAATTGCTGGAATTGTACTAGCTCTTGATCAGATGGATTTTCTTTTACGATGACTTCGTAAGGCTCTTTTTTGGCGCGACGAAGCATATAGCGATTCATTTTGGAGAGATTCGCTAATAGGATTTCTTCATCTTGCTGTAGCGTGATTTGCAGTGTCTTTTGGGTTTGGAGCGATTGTGCAGGTTGCTTTGTTTGATGGTAGCAAACTAGCTTTTTTCTTTCGCTGGCATTGTTACGTTCCTCGGCAAAATAAATGTGCTCTATGTGCATAAACATAAATTTTCGTCCTATTGTAAGAATGCGGATTCCCTCCTATTATATGCGGTAGTTCTTTATTATATTTTTTACTCCATATCTTTTAGAACCTCTCTTAGAATTCTATCTGTCCAAATACAAAAAGCTCACTATGTAAATATAGTGAGCTCTCTAACAATCTATGACTATTGATTTTTAGATTTGAAGGCGCGTTCCATATCGCGTTTCGCTTCTTTTTTGCGCATGTCGTTACGTTTGTCGTAATCTTTTTTACCTTTACCGACGCCGATTAATAGTTTGGCATAGCCGTCTTTAATGTACATTTTTAACGGAACAATTGTGTAGCCGTCACGTTTTACAGCACCGACTAGCTCGCCGATTTGCTTTTTATGAAGCAGTAATTTGCGGGCGCGCAGTGGGTCGTGGTTAAAACGGTTGCCTTGTTCGAATGAGCTGACATGCATATTGTTGATCCATGCTTCACCGCTACGGATTTGTACATAGGATTCTTTTAGTTGGACCCTTCCTGCACGGATGGATTTAATTTCTGTGCCTGTGAGCACCATACCCGCTTCGATTGTCTCTTCAATGAAGTAGTCGTGCCCGGCTTTTTTGTTTTGTGCTAATACTTTCCCAGTACCTTTTGCCATAATATTCACCTCTACTTAAAGGTTTAACAGGTTTAACCTGCTCTTATTGATAAAGGGAAAGCACCCGCTTCAAATTGCTTTAAAGCGCTAGTTGGTGCTTTCGCCATTACTTTTATTTACGTTTTGATTTTTTCTTTTTGTTTTTCTTAGCAACGCCCTCGTAGAACTTTTGCTTTTGCTTCACGCCTTTTTTAGGGCCTGGGCTTGAATTTGAGCCATCTTTACGGCGTCCTCGTGGATCACGGTCGTTTTCACGTCGTTCTCCTTGTCCGCTTCGTCCTTCTTCATTGCGGCCACTGCGACTGCCACGTCCGCCTCTTTCTTCATTGCGACCACTACGGCTGCCACGTCCGCCTCTTTCTTCTTCGTTGCGACCACTGCGGCTACCACGTCCGCTTCTTTCTTCTTCGCGACCACCTTTGCGGCTATTACGGCCACCTTTGTTGTCGCTATAGTTTTTACGTGCGTGAATAACAGTAGGTGCAGCTTTTCGTGTTCGTCCATAAGACGTTACCATTCCGACGATTTCAAAGTCAACGGATGACTCCTCAATAATAACATTTGCTACACGGACTGTAACTTCATCACCAATACGGAATTGACGATTTGTACGCTCACCGATCATAATCATTTGACGGTCGTCAAAACGATAGTAGTCATCTGTCATATTGCTAATATGGACAAGTCCTTCGATGGTATTCGGAAGCTCTACGAAAATCCCGAAGTTTGTAATCGACGAAACGATTCCTTCAAACTCTTCACCAATTTTATCGGACATGTATTGTGCTTTTTTCAGTGCGTCTGTATCACGTTCTGCATCAACAGCACGGCGTTCACGTTCTGACGTATGATCTGCGATTTCATCCATCGCCATACTCCACTGTGCAACTGTTTCTTTCGATGTATCTTTATTAATTAAATACGTTCGAATTAAACGATGGACGATTAAGTCCGGATAACGTCGAATTGGTGACGTAAAGTGTGTATAGAAATCAGTTGATAAACCAAAGTGTCCTAAGCTTTCAGGATAGTATTTTGCCTGTTGCATTGAGCGTAGAAGCATCGTTGAAATAACAGGCTCCTCTGGCATGCCTTCGATAGCTTTTAATACATCTTGTAATGCTTTCGGATGGACTGTGTTTCCTGTACCTTTGATTAAAATACCGAAGTTCGTAACAAATTCAAAGAAGCGTTGCAGCTTTTCTGGCTTTGGATCTTCGTGAATACGGTAAAGGAACGGTATATTCATCCAATGGAAATGCTCTGCTACCGTTTCATTGGCTGCTAGCATGAAATCTTCAATTAATTTTTCAGCGACTGTACGTTCACGTAATTCAATATCTACTGGCCAGCCATCTTCGTCCACGATCACTTTAGATTCTTTAAAGTCAAAGTCAATAGCACCACGCATTTGACGTTTAGTACGTAAAATATTAGATAGCTCAGCCATATGTTTAAACATTGGCACTAGTGGCTCATAGCGGGCTATTAGCTCTGCGTCTTGCTCCTCTAAAATTTTGTAAACGTCCTTATACGTCATTCGCTCAGTAGTTTTAATGACACTTTGGAATATTTCATGTGACACTACATTACCATTTGCATCAATAATCATTTCACAAGATAGTACTAGACGGTCAACCTGTGGATTTAATGAACAGATCCCATTCGATAATCGATGCGGAATCATTGGGATAACGCGGTCTGTTAAATATACACTCGTCGCACGATCATAAGCTTCAACATCTATTACAGAGCCTTGTGTTACATAATAACTAACATCTGCAATATGTACGCCAAGTTTATAAGTGCCGTCTACATTTTTCGTTACGGTTACAGCATCATCCAAGTCTTTCGCATCCGCCCCATCGATTGTCACAATCGTTTCGTGGCGTAAATCACGGCGGCCTTCTAAATCTGCCTCTGTAATTTCATCTGGCACTCGTTGCGCAGCAGCAACTACTTCTTCTGGGAATTCAGGTGGAATGTCGTGCTTATATAAAATAGATAGAATATCCACACCTGGGTCATTTTTGTGCCCTAAAATTTTCGTAATATACCCTGTTGCTGATTTTAAATCCTCTGGCCAAGTAGCTACCTCAACGACAACCTTGTGTCCGTCGACAGCTCCTAACGTATCACCTTTAGCAATGAAAATGTCCATCGGTAGTTTTTTATCATCTAACACAACAAAGCCGAAGCCTCGATTTGCTTGGAACGTTCCAACAAAGCTCGTTTGTCCGCGTTCCACTACCTTTGTTACAGTTCCTTCACGGCGATCACCGAATGATTCCTTTAACACACGGATTAACACCGTATCGCCATTAATCGCACCATTTATTTCATGTGGCGGAATGAAAACATCGTCCATTCCCTCAACATCAGGTGTCACAAAGCCAAAGCCTTTCGCGTGTCCGATAAATTTACCTCGAAGTAAATTCATACGCTCTGGCAGGCCATAACGATTGGAGCGAGAACGTACAACTAAGCCTTGCCCTTCCATACGTACTAACGTTTTTACTAATTCTTTAAATTCGTCAGCATCCTCAAAGCCGAACAAGTCCTCAATTTCGCCAACTGTTAATGGCTTATAATCTTCTCCACCGAAAAAATCGAGTAAACGACTTTGTAGTGTATCTTTCTGGTCTTTCATAATTTCCCTCCTTCATGAGAAAATGCTTATATGTTTTATTGTGCCCAATTTAGGCTTTCTAAAAAGCAATAAATATCTTCATGTAACTGATCTTTTTCTTGATCTAACGTAATAACATGTTTTGAGTTTTCATACCACTTGATCTGTTTTTCAAGTGACTCAGTTTGATTATATATAATGTTGGCAGATTCTGTCTCAATTACCTCGTCATTTGTCGCTTGCACGACAAAAATTGGTGCATAAATCATGTCAATTTCTTGACGTGTCCGAGCAATAAACTCTCGCAACTCTTGTAGAGATGGCATGCCCTTTTCAGCAATTAACGCAACCTCAGCTTCAATTTGCTCTTCGTCTTTACCTTGGAACTTTTTATAGTCCCTTGCATATTTCAGTACACCTTGAAACATAACATCTGTTGTACGCATCGTCATTGGAGCACACATTGTCACAATACCTTTAACTGGGTTATTAAGCGCAACGTTTAAAGCCATAACACCACCTAATGACAAGCCAGCAACCGCAATTTCCTCATAGCCCGCATCCTGTAACTGTTTGTACGCGGCTACGACATCCTTCCACCAATCAGCAGGACCTGTTGTAATTAGTTCCTCAGGTTCCACACCGTGACCTTTATAATGAGGTGCTAATGTAGTATACCCTTTTTTCTCTAAAAATCTACCAAGCATGCGCACATCCGCCGAGCTTCCCGTAAATCCATGCAATAATAAAACTGCTCGAGGTCCTGCTTGAAAGAAAAAAGGCTGTGATAACGATTTTTTCATGTCGAGCTCTCCTTCATCCAAATACATACTATACCTATTATAGCCATACTGAAGCTTCCTCAAAAGCTTCGGGGTCTGTTTCTTCTATTGCTATATGGGAATCCTCAGCAAATGTGCGGAGGATTTCGTGAATCGCGAGGATTTTCTTTGCTTCCGCGGGTGTTCACCCTGCTTCCGCGGGTATTCACCTGCTTTCGCGGGTATTTCACCTGCTTCCGCGGGTATTTCACCTGCTTTCGCGGGTATTCACCTTGCTTCCGCGGGTATTTCACCTGCTTCCGCGGGTATTTCACCTGCTTCCGCGGGTATTCACCTGCTTCCGCGGGTATTTCACCTGCTTCCGCGGGTATTCACCTGCTTTCGCGGGTATTTCACCTGCTTCCGCGGGTGTTCGCTCTGCTTCCGCGGGTATTTCACCTGCTTCCGCGGGTATCACCTTGCTTCGCGGGTATTCACCCTACTTCCGCGGGTATTTCACCTGCTTCCGCGGGTATTCACCTTGCTTCCGCGGGTATTCACCCTACTTCCGCGGGTATTTCACCTGCTTCCGCGGGTATTCGCCTTGCTTCCGCGGGTATTTACCCTGCTTCCGCGGGTATTTCACCTGCTTCCGCGGGTATTCGCCTTGCTTCCGCGGGTATTTACCCTGCTTCCGCGGGTATTTCACCTGCTTCCGCGGGTATTCGACCTACTTCCGCGGGTATTCGCTCTGCTTCCGCGGGTTATTTCCCTACTCCGTGCGGGTATTCACTTTACTGTCCTAACAATGTATGTATCGACGTTCAAATAGTTAGGACTATAAAAGAAAACGCCCAACCAGTAAGGTTAGGCGAAATATCTTCAACTATTAGATTTTTGTAATAGCAATTGCTAGAACAAAGAATAATATTGCTAACACAATTGTTGTACGGTGAAGGATTAGATCCATACCGCGTGCTTTTTGCTTTCCGAATAGTTGTTCAGCTCCACCCGAGATGGCACCTGACAAGCCTGCACTTTTACTAGATTGAAGTAATACTGCAACGATCAACGCTATTGAAACGATAACTAATGAAACTAATACTACTGTATGCATTCACTGCACCTCCCGAACTTCGAACATCACAACATATCACATTATAACAAAAAAAGGTTCTCTTGACAAACTGAGATTAATAATTGTCCTTATTACCCCTATATCGGTTAGTTTTTCCAAAATATAGCACGCCACACACCTACCATATTACCCTATAATAGTAAAAAAGAAGTCATCTCTAAAATCTAGGAAGATATCCATTTTTTAAGGTAGTTATTGTGAACTGGGCAACTACTTGGAGGTCAGTAATATAAAAGCATCACGTCCTGTGCTATGCCTTCGTGACCGACCTCGTATGGCTGTCGCTACGTTAACACTACGCTTTCGCACAGAAAACATTCGTTGCCTCAAGCGGTTCATCGTTCATCCGACGCCCCCAGTTGGAATCGAAATCAATCCACGTTTTAGTGATGCCCAAAAATACAATAATAATGGGAGGAATTATGAAAAAGAGTATATTGCTGATTTTTTTACTTATTATATTAAGCACGCTTAGTGCTTGCTCAGCTGCAATCAAAGCTGCCGAAGTACTACTACAAGACGAGCTTGAGTCAGAAGAAGAGGACTCAATGGATCCTAAGGAGCTTGCTAGTAAAGCCCCATCAGCTGAGTTTTCTGCGGAAGACCTTTTTTCAACAACATTATTCAAGGAAGATCCTGCTATGCTGCAGTTTTCAAAAAAAATTGAAAAACATATTTCAACGTTCGACCCAAACTTTACGGTCATGTATAGTGGAAAATTAGATTGGGATACATTTGAAGAACAACTAAATGACCTTTATAACATACTTAATTTTGTGAATCCTTATACAACGGGCTATATCGGAGAGTACGGCTGGGAAGCATGGGAAGTCGATAATGGTTACGAGGTAGAGTTTGACTTTACATATATCACAGATGCGAAGAAGGAAAAGAAAGTTGATGCTTATGTTCAGGACTTTGCTAAGAAGTTTATTACAGATGACATGGATGATTTTCATCGTGCTAAAGCCGTTAATGACTTTGTTGTACAACTAGCCACTTATACGGATAAAGGTGATTCACAAGGGCAAGCGGTTTATGAATTAATTAGTAAAGAAACTGGTGTTTGTCAAGCTTATGCATTATTAGCATATCGTTTATTTTTAGCGGCCGGACTTGATGCTAAATATGTATATGGCTATAGCGATAATCAGCTTCACGCTTGGAATTTAGTCAGTGTTAATGGTGATTGGTATCATATTGATACGACTTGGAATGATATCACGCCTATTGAACCTTATACTATTTCCTACGCATATTTTTTAGTGAATGACGAGAAACTAAGTGAAGACCATATATGGGCAAATGAAAACTATTTTGCTGCTACAAGCAACACGTACGATTTCATGCATGATATGTGGTACGCAGATACTATTGGAAATGTTATTTATTATAATAGCTTGGACGATGACATGGTATACGCCTATGACTTAGCAACAAAGCAAAATAGGCAAGTTACAGAAACAGCCTGCTATTACTTGGCGGCTTTTGAAGATGCTATTTATTGCAGTGATTATGATAATGCCGGCTTTTTAACGAAAATATTTATTAACGATGGTTCAGAAGAAGTGTTATTAGAGGAAGAGGTTTTAAACTTGTTCGTTGATGATAAAGGGGTATTATTTTACGAAACCATTGACGGTGAAAAACATTCACAAACTTTATAGCAAACCCCAGAATCTGCAAGCTTCCATCAACCAGTGGATAGTAAGCAGATTCTATTTTCCCCTTTTAGTCTTTAGCTCATCACAAATTAGGGATTACATTTTGTTACACCATATATCATGCGTAAAAGTTGATTGGAGTGGAGACTGGGCGACTCCTTGGGGATCAGCGTCACAGATGAGACCCAGCAGCGAAGCGGATTTTTACTGTGCGAAAGCGTAGTGCTAACGTAGCGTCAGCAACAAAGCGGCTCATCGGACGCCCCCAGGAAGCTTTGCTCTGTGCGAAAGCGTAGCGACAGCAACAACAAAGCGCCCAGTCGGAACGGAAAGCAACCGCACGTTTTAGTTATCGGACCCATCTTTAACAATATCCATACAATCCCATAACAATTTATTAATCATACCTTTACAAACTTCCTTTACACTTACTTGTGAATTGACCAAAAGGAGGAAAATCATGAAATACTCAAAAAAATGGAGTTCATTATTTTTAGCAAGCGCTATTGCTTTATCGTCGATTAGTATCGCTCAGCCGCAAGTACAAGCAGCCCCAGTGAAGAAGCCAACAAATGTGATAATGCTCGTGATGGATGGTAGTAGTAATAATGCCGTTACCCTTTCTCGTTGGTACAAAGGGCAAAGCTTGGCTATGGATGAAATTTTATCAGGGGCAGTACGTACATACTCTGCCGATTCAGCCATTACTGACTCAGCCCCTGCCGCTACTGCGTTAGCAACTGGTCATAAATCAAACGATAAATTTGTAGGTGTGTTACCAGCCGTTATTAATTCGCCAGGGCTAGAGCCAATTGCTAAAGAAGATGCTTATAAACCTGTAGCCAATGTATTGGAAGGGGCTAAGCAACAAGGCAAGGCAACAGGATTGATTTCTACTTCAGAAATTCAACATGCTACTCCAGCTGGCTTTTCTGCACATGTAAAAAATAGAAGCCAATACGATGACATTGCTGAACAGCAAGTTTATCAAAATATAGATGTCGTATTAGGCGGTGGCTTAGAGTCTCTTGCGCCAGGTACTACTAAAAATGCTCGTAAAGATGGCGAGCATTTAGTGGATGTCTTAAAAGAAAAAAATTATGACATCGTTAAAACGCGTGATGAGCTCCTCAAAAGTAAATCGTCAAAAATTTGGGGAAGCTTTGCTCCAAGTGATCTTGCCTACGATTTAGATCGTGCTACAACAAGAGCATCTGAGCCTACACTTGCTGAGATGACAAATAAAGCTATTAATACGCTTAAAAAGGATGAAGATGGTTTCTTCTTATTTGTAGAAGGCAGTAAGGTGGACTGGGCGGCACACGCAAATGACACAATCGGCATCATTAGCGATATTTTATCGTTTGATGCTGCAGTTAAAGAAGCCGTTGATTTTGCAAAAAAAGATGGCAATACAATGGTCATTGCTGTTACAGACCACGGCAATAGTGGGATTACAATGGGTAATGTTAACACGACAAGTACTTATTCCTACACACCTGTCTCTGCTTATATTGATCCTCTGAAGAAGGCTAAAATGACAGTTGAAGGTGCATTGAGCCAATTAAAAGAAGACAAATCAAATATTGTAGAAGTCGCTGCACTTTATGGCTTAGATAATCTATCTGAGAATGAGCTTGCAACATTAAAATCGACTAAAGACCTGGGCAAAGAAATGGTGAAAATGCTTGCGAATCGCGCCAATATTGGTTATACAACTGGCGGGCACACGGGTGAGGATGTATTCTTATACTCATTCGGACCATCTAAAATTACCGGTCTTGTCGAAAATACGGATTTAGCACATACGATGGCAAAGTTTATGGGCTTCAATTTAAATAAGCTTTCAGATGATTTATATATACCAGCAACAAAAGCGTTCACAGAAAAAGGCTACACTTCTAAAATTGACTTAAGTGATAAAGAAAACCCTAAGTTTATTGCACAAAAAAAGAATGTAACCATCACAATCCCAGTTAATAAGAACACAGTAATATACGAACAAGACAAAACCGCTAAAACGCATACGTTTGACACAATCAATGTCTACAACGGCACTGACTTTTACGTTTCAAAAGAAGTATTAAAGTTTCTCAAATAGTGAAACTTTAATCAGTGGTGGGTTCTTATCCACCACTGATTATTAGTCTTCACCAATCGGGCTTTTACGGGCAGTTTCCATATATATTTTGATGCGAAACCCTTTGTATCTTGCTTCGCTTTTGGTACAAATAAATTACTGCCCGAAAAAAAGGGACAACAACACAGGTGCTATCATAGTTGAGATGATCAACTGATGATGGCGCTTTTCTTTTTGCTCAAATATGACTTTGCAACAGTCTTCGTAAGATTCTTGATTCTTCATATGTTTGGTTTGTGGCTTCGTTTTTCGTTAATCCCTTTATATCTCTTCAAATTTTATACTG
The DNA here is from genome assembly GCF_056322905.1 of Lysinibacillus sp. G1-3. NCBI lineage: Bacteria > Bacillati > Bacillota > Bacilli > Caryophanales > Bacillaceae > Lysinibacillus > Lysinibacillus sp. G1-3. Next base: position 15,437 of record NZ_JBWHYQ010000036.1, on the reverse strand, counting down.
AGATTTTTCATCGAATTTACTTTGATTTTACTTTCATTGATTATGCTTAAAGAAACGAATTGAACATCTCCCACTTTCGTTTTGATTGTCGCCAACCGACATTCATCTCCGGCTTACTCATTAGTTGGGAGTCTTCTGATTGATACTAATAGGTTGAACATGAATTTTTCGAATGTTCTGTCATTAAATTTAAGGATTTCTTAAGTACAAATGAAGCGGAAAAACAGCGATAATGAATAAGGATCACGTTGAGAAAAATTCAAGTTGCGGTGAATTAAAAAAATCACTTTCTTACCATAATAATAGTGATGTTTTTCAAAACCTTAAGATTACCTTAAATTAATCTTATGATTTTATGAATAAACAGAAAATGAGCAACATTTTCCTCTACATTCCGTCAAAACAGTGTTAAAAATTTAATTAGGTAAAAATAATTTAGAAATAACTTGAAAAAATATCAATTTATTTAGTATATTTACAAAGTTATAATCTTTTTTCATTTTTAATTGGAGGTGGACTAATGCAATCCATTAAAAATAATGAGCTTTTTCGTTTTATAGGCTTTACGTTATTTTATTTCATGATTTTAGTGCTCTTGTTTCTTATTCATGGCTTCCATGATATGAACGCAGGACCATTTATATATACGGAATTTTAAGAAAAGGAGATATAAACTATGTTAAGTATTTTAGAGGCCATTCAAAAAGTGGCACAACAGCATCCACATCGCATTGCCTATCAAACCGACAGTGATTCCTTAACGTTTGGTGAGCTTTGGCATCTGTCTGATTGTGTAGCACAATATTTAATGGCTCTTGATTTAAAAAGACAACAGCCTATCGTCGTCTACGGGCATATGTCACCTTTACAAATCGTTGCCTTTTTAGGTGCTGTAAAGGCGGGTCATCCGTACGTACCTGTTGACTCTTCCACACCGTCTGAAAGGTTACAAATTATAATAGAAGCTTCTGAGGCTTGCTTGCTACTAAAAACTGAAACGTTAAGCTTAAACTTACATGTCCCTGTAGTAGAAGTAAGTGATTTAGTAGCTCAACCTACTAGCATTTCGACTGAGCCTTCAACATGGGTTAAGAATCAAGAAATTTATTATATTATTTACACATCTGGTTCTACTGGTAAACCAAAAGGTGTTCAAATTACAGCTGATAATTTAGCGCATTTTGTTGCTTGGATGCATGAACATTTCCCTTTACAGGAATCTGGAGTGTTTCTAAATCAAGCGCCTTATTCATTCGATTTATCTGTAATGGATTTATATCCTGCACTAGTTAGCGGGCAAACACTTTACGCGATTAAGCAAGAGCAAATTGCTAATCCAAAAGCGTTATTTGAGTCATTAGCTTCATCTAATGTTCGCGTTTGGACTTCCACACCTTCCTTCGCGAAGATCTGTTTAATGAACAAAGAGTGGGATCAAGCGTTAATGCCTTCTTTAGATACATTTTTATTCTGTGGAGAAGTGTTACCAGTATCTGTAGCTACGGAATTAATGCAGCGTTTCCCTCAAGCTTCTATTTATAATTTATACGGTCCTACAGAAACAACTGTTGCCGTTTCTTATGTGGAAGTAACGAAGGAGCTTTTGGAGCAGTTTGACCAATTACCAATCGCCCCTATATCTGAGCCTAATCTATCCTTGTTAGAAGATAGCGAGATTATTATTTCTGGACCGACTGTAAGTGCAGGTTATCTTGGTGCGCCTGATTTAACACTTAAAGCGTTTCCTACAATAGGGGATCAACGTATTTATAAAACTGGAGACGTTGGTTATGAAAAAGATGGCTATTTGTTCTTCTCTGGACGAAAAGATTTCCAGGTGAAGCTACACGGTTATCGTTTAGAGATTGAGGAAATTGAAAAACAAATGGGCAATCTTCCACCTGTATCTAGCTGTGTTATTATACCTGTTTCAAAAAATGGTGAGATTGTATCATTAAGTGCGTATATTGTGCTTCGCGAACCATTGACGGACTCTGCCTTCAAAATGACGAAGCAGCTTAAAGCATTATTATCGGAGTATTTACCATCCTATATGATTCCGAAAACATTCAAATACATTGACACTTTACCTTTAAATACAAACGGTAAAGTTGATCGTAAAGGATTGGCGGTTATGGAAACAGTATGACGCCTTATGGAAATATAGTTTTTTTCATCATCATTGGTATTTTGTTACTGCCAACAATTATTTTAGGACTGCGCGGGAAATCAGCTAAAGGTTATAATATCGTTATTTCGATCGTCGTTTTAGCTCTTATTTTTGGTAGCTCCCTTAACGGTTCCATTTCTCTTATACTGTTTACAGTATTTCAGTTATTATTAATAATCGGTTACCAAAAATATCGCTTACAGAAGAATAATACTTCCGTATTCGTCATTGCTGTACTACTGTCCATTTTGCCACTTGTGCTTGTGAAGGTTCTGCCAATGCTTGGCCTTCAGAATTTATTTGGATTCTTAGGGGTATCCTATATTACCTTTAAATCCGTACAGATGATTTTAGAAACGCGAGATGGCTTAATTAAAGATAAAATTTCACCAGTTGAGCTTGCCTATTTCTTACTGTTCTTCCCAACAGTATCATCAGGACCTATTGATCGTTGGAGACGCTTTTATAAAGATATGCACACAGCGCCGTCTGGGCAAGACTATCAAAAGTTGCTGTTAAGCGGGATCAATTATATATTTGTAGGCTTTTTATATAAGTTTATTTTGGCTTATTTAATCTACAATTACACACTTATTTATTTACCAAGCCAAACGTATAACTATTTGACACCTTTCCAAGGGCAAATAGCGTATATGTATATGTATAGTTTTTATTTATTTTTCGATTTTGCGGGTTATAGTGCGTTTGCCGTTGGTGTCAGTCGCATTATGGGTGTTCAAACGCCTATTAACTTTAACCGTCCATTCTCGAGTCGCAATATTAAAGACTTTTGGAACCGTTGGCATATGAGTCTTTCCTTCTGGTTCAGGGATTATGTTTATATGCGTTTCGTACTTTGGATGACAAAGAAAAAATGGATTAAAAACAAATATACAATTTCTTATATCGGCTTCTTTTTACTGTTCTTTTTAATGGGGATTTGGCACGGATTAGAATTGCACTTTGTTGTCTATGGTCTCTACCATGCCCTGTTAATTATCAGCTTCGATAAATTTGAACGTTGGAATAAAAAGCGTAAGCTTTGGCCAAAAAATAAATGGACTCATGCAATTGGCGTATTTATTACTTTTAATGCCGTTTGCTTTGGTTTCTATATTTTCTCAGGAACATTATTTTAATTACAGGCTCTAACGCAGCCTAAACAATAAAGGAGATTTATACAATGGATAAACAACAAGTTTTAGAAATGCTAGTAGAGTTATGTGAGGATGAAATCGTTTTAGAAAATCCAGATATCGATTTATTTGAAGAAGGTCTTCTTGATTCATTCGGTACAATTAATTTATTAGTGGAAATTGAAAACCGCTTTAATATTTCAGTACCAATTACTGATTTCAACCGTGAGGAATGGAACACGCCAAATCGTATTGTAGCGGAATTAGCTGAAAGACAATGATTAAGAAAGGCTTTCTATCATTATTAATTGCTTTTGTTCTTTTTGCTGGCGTTATATTCTTCCCTAATTCTTGGATAGAAGCTTGGATTTCAGATGAAGATGTAGAGCAGGCAAAGACGAGTATGTCTCCGTTAGTATTCCAAGGAATGTATTTCCAAGAGCGGATGTTGCAGGAGCCTAGTACTATGCCTTTATATGGCTCTTCTGAATTAAATCGTTTTGACCCTTTCCACCCTTATAACTATGCTCGAGCTACAAATGCTCCGTATACGACATTTATGGTCGGGCGTGGTGGAATGCAGTCTATTACACACTTTTTAAATTTTGCTGCACAGGAAGAAAATTTAAAGGATAAGAAAATTGTCTTCATCATTTCTCCTCAATGGTTTACGAAAAAGGGAATGAATGAATTACATTTTTCTCCAAACTATTCGATGTTGCATGCTTATGATTTAGCATACAATAAGGACATTGACGAGGATCTTCGAAATCGAGGAATGGAACGCCTTCTTGCCTTCGATACTGTCAATCGTGATGATTTGCTAAAAACAATTTACGAATATAAAATATCTGGCGGTAAAGAAAAACCAATCATTGGACGACTTGCCATGATGGCAGGTCATGTCCAAAAGGCACTTTTAGAGAAAAAAGATTTATATTACTCTTTATTCCCTCGAGAGCCGCATAAATTAAAAAATAATGACAAGCTAGTTGTTGACCAAACATTTGAGCAACAACTGGAAAACGCCGAGAAATACGGCGAGAAACGTGTATCCAACGATTTAATGATTGAAAACAAGTTTTATAAAAGACTTAAAAACGCGAATATTAATAAGTTTAAAGGTATGCGTAAAAATGAAGATTATACAACCTCACCTGAATATGAGGATTTACAGCTAGTCATCGATGTTTTAAAAGACGCTGGTGCAAAGCCACTATTTGTTTCTATTCCAGTAAATGGTCATTGGTATGACTACACGGAATATCCTGAGGAACGTCGTCAAAAGTATTACGATAAAATGGAGCAGATCTTGACTGATAATGATGTTCCATTTGTTGATTTCTCAGACCATGATTATGATCCTTATTTCATTATGGATACGATTCATATCGCATGGAAAGGCTGGGTATATCTAGATCAAGAGCTAGATAAATACTGGGCAGAGCAATAGAACATAGAGACAGTCTACAGTGTTAAATCACTATAGGCTGTCTTTTTTATGTAGATTATCTTTGAGCGTAAATGCAATGTTTAATGCTTATTTTTGTTTCAATGAAATAAAAGTGTCATATTTTTCGGCAAAACAAGGGGTTGATTTTCGTTCCGACTGGGCGCGTCTGATGAGCCGCTTCACTGTGTTCTTTATCCTGCCTGAGCGGTTCTCTTGAGGAACCCGAGCACTTTTCCTCCCTACCCGATCATTTTTCGTGGGGACCTGAGCGCTTTGCATTCCTACCCGATCATTCTTTGCGGGGACCCGAGCACTTTCCATCCCTACCCGATCATTTTTCGTCGGGACCCGAGCACTTTGCCTTCCTACCCGATCATTTTTCGTGGGGACCGAGCACTTTGCCTTCCTACCTGATCATTTTTTGCGGCGACCCGAGCACTTTGCCTTCCTACCCGATCATTTTTCGTGGGGACCCGAGCACTTTCCATCCCTACCCGATCATTTTTCGTCGGGACCCGAGCACTTTGCATTCCTACCCGATCATTTTTTGCGGGGATCCGAGCACTTTGCCTTCCTACCCGATCATTTTTTGCGGCGACCCGAGCACTTTGTCTTCTTACGCGATCATTTTTCGTGGGGACCCGAGCACTTTGCCTTCCTACCTGATCATTTTTCGTGGGGACCCGAGCACTTTGTCTTCCTACCCGATCATTTTTCGTGGGGACCCGAGCGCTTTGCCTCCCTACCTGATCATTTTTCGTGGGGACCCCGAGCACTTTCCCTTCCTACCCGATCATTTTTTGCGGCGACCCGAGCACTTTGCATTCCTACCCGATCATTTTTCGTCGGGACCCGAGCACTTTGTCTTCCTACCCGATCATTTTTCGTGGGGACCTGAGCACTTTCCCTCCCTACCTGATCATTTTTCGTGGGGACCCGAGCACTTTGCCAAAAGCCACCCTCAGTAACTCCTAAACAACTAAAAAATCGCCTCAAATGTAAATAAATACTTTTGAGGCGATACTAGTGACGCTACTAAAGAATAGCTTATTTTAATATGAGATTCCGAAAGCTTGCGTTTGTACTCGGTGGCGGACAAATAAAAATGGTGTCATTACAGAGTGCTATTTATCATATAAGTCATATGTTAAATTGTTTTCAATATAAGCTTGCTCTTCAGCAGGAGTCAACAAACGAATTGCTTTCCCTGAATTTCTTGACTCGTCGCCTCCTTGCATCTCCCAAATTGCGTTATGGTCTTCTACAGCATGAGAAAAATCACCTTTCGACCATCTTTCCAATATTTCAATGTAAAGTTCTTTAAATTTATAATTGCTTTCTTTAGAAATTTTTAACAATCGGTCAACTTTGGCCTATGTTATTTGCGTGTGACCCCATTTTACTTTAGCTTCAACTTTTTGGTGAGACATGCTATGAATGGCTTCGTTCACTTTGTGTTCTATTAAGTTGTCAGGATAAAGCAATTCTTCTTTTGTAACAATTTTATTTTCAACCGTTCCTCCGCCCTGTTCGACAGTTGCTTCTTCTTTTTCAGAAATTGGTTTTTCTATTTGATTCGTGAATTGAGTGTAAGCATAAGCTCCACCGATGATGGCTAATACTGCAATGATAACGATTGCCGATTTTGTTTTTCTCTGCATATTATTAAACCTCACTTATAATTTGTATGTAATTATTAATTTTGGTTTATTTTATGTAATTGGTTTAATAATAACAGTATTAAAATTAATTTCAATGGATATATTAACCGCCTCCATTCTTGATTGTTTCAGTCATGCTAATGGTGCATAACCGATGTTTAGCCGAATGTACTCTTCTGCTACGTAAGTCGAATGATTTAATTAGCACGAAAAAACCTCCAATCTACAAGTGTTTATCACACTTATAAATCAGAGGTTGAAAAATACATAAGTATTGCTAAATTCATCTAAATGTACAACATAGTTCAAGTTGTATAAAAAGGTTGTGTATTACTAAGTTCAAAGCATTTTCGCTTAAAACTACTGCTTATTTTAAATTATAGAATGAGTTTAAACCAAGATACTCAGCTGTTGAACCAAGTTGATCTTCGATGCGAAGAAGTTGGTTGTATTTAGCTACACGGTCTGTACGTGATGGAGCACCTGTTTTAATTTGGCCAGCGTTTGTAGCAACTGCGATATCAGCAATTGTTGCATCCTCAGATTCACCAGAACGGTGTGAGATAACTGCTGTATAACCAGCGCGTTTTGCCATTTCGATCGCTTCAAATGTTTCTGTTAACGTACCGATTTGGTTAACTTTGATAAGGATTGCATTCCCAACACCTTGCTCAATACCAGCCGCTAATTTTTTCGTATTTGTTACGAATAGATCGTCGCCTACTAATTGTACGCGAGCGCCAATGCGGTCTGTTAATAATTTGTGTCCTGCCCAGTCGTTTTCGTCTAAGCCATCTTCAATTGAGATGATTGGGTATTTAGCAGTTAACTCTTCGTACCAGTCAACCATTTCTTCAGAAGTTTTGACAACACCTTCACCCTCTAAGTGATATTTGCCATCTTCTTTATTGAATAATTCAGATGAAGCAACGTCCATTGCAAGTTTCACTTCTTCACCTGGTTTATAGCCAGCTTTTTCGATTGCTTCTAAAATTACAGTAATTGCTTCTTCGTTAGAACCAAGGTTTGGTGCAAAACCACCTTCATCACCTACAGCTGTATTATAGCCTTTCGCTTTAAGTACTGCTTTTAAGTTGTGGAAGATTTCAGCACCCATACGTAATGCATGGCGGAATGATTCTGCGCCTACAGGCATTACCATGAATTCTTGAATGTCTACGTTGTTATCAGCGTGAGCACCACCATTTATGATGTTCATCATTGGTACTGGTAGTTGTTTTGCGTTAAATCCACCAAGATATTGATAAAGAGGTACATCTAAATAATCTGCCGCAGCATGTGCAACTGCCATTGATACACCTAGAATAGCGTTGGCACCTAACTTACCTTTGTTTTCTGTGCCATCTAGCTCGATTAAAGCTTTGTCGATGACTACTTGATCAAGAACTGAGTAGTTACCTTCTAGCTCTTGAGCAATAATTGTGTTTACATTTTCAACTGCTTTTAATACACCTTTGCCTAGGTAACGTGATTTGTCACCGTCGCGTAATTCTACTGCCTCATATTCACCTGTAGATGCACCTGATGGTACGATAGAGCGTCCAAAAGCGCCTGATTCTGTAAATACTTCAACTTCTACTGTTGGGTTCCCACGTGAGTCTAAAACTTCGCGCGCATAAATCTGTGTAATAAATGGCATAATTAATTCTCCTCTTTTTCAATTAATGATTGACCTGTCATTTCAGAAGGTTGTGACACCTCTAATAATTCTAACATGGTTGGCGCCAAATCGGCTAAAATGCCACCATTTCTTAACATTAAATTTGATTTTGTCACAATTACTGGAACAGGATTTGTTGTATGAGCTGTCATCGGAGTCCCTTCTAAAGTAAGTACTTCATCAGAGTTCCCATGGTCAGCTGTAATAATAGCTGCGCCACCTTTTGCAAGGAGTGCATCTACTACTTTCCCAAGACATTCATCGACTGTTTCAATGGCCTTGATTGTTGGCTCCAACATTCCGCTATGCCCAACCATGTCAGGGTTAGCGAAATTAAGAATAATGCCATCAAATTTATCGGCCTCAATCTCTGCAAGCAATGCTTCTGTTACCTCATAAGCACTCATTTCAGGTTTTAAATCGTATGTTGCAACCTTTGGAGATGCAATTAAAATACGTTCTTCCCCGTCAAATTTATCCTCACGACCACCACTCATAAAGAATGTAACATGTGGATACTTTTCTGTTTCTGCAATACGAAGCTGTGTTTTACCATTAGAAGCTAACACTTCACCAATCGTATTTTTCAAGTTGTCGTTTTCATACGCAACTTGTGCATTTACTTCATCACTATAATGTGTGAAAGATACAAATTTTAAATTCTTTGGATGTTTAGCTGAAATTGCAAAGCCATCAAATTCATCATTTGTAAACACTTTAGATAGTTGAATCGCACGGTCAGGGCGGAAATTGAAGAAAATAACTGCGTCATTATCGTCAATCGTTGCCACTGCTTCCCCATGCTCTTGAACGCTAAATGGAATAACAAACTCATCTGTTACATCACGTTCATATGATTCAGCTACACCACTTGTTGCACTATCAGCTGTTTGACCAACACCATCAACTAGTACATTGTACGTAAGGGCTACTCGATCCCATCGTTTATCACGATCCATCGCATAATAACGACCATGAATAGAAGCGAATTGACCTACGCCAATTTCCTCCATTTGTTTTTCAGTTTCTTTAATATAGTCTAAAGCTGTTGTCGGTCCAACATCACGACCATCTAAGAAACCATGTACAAAGACTTTGTCTAAGCCTTGTTGCTTTGTAAGCTTTAATAGTGCAAACATATGCTCATAGTGACTATGTACGCCACCATCTGATAGTAAGCCCATAATATGAAGCTTAGATTGATGTGCTTTCACATGTGCCATGGCATCCAAAAATGCTTGATTCGTAAAGAAATCTCCTTCACGAATTGATTTGTTTAAGCGTGTTAAGCTTTGATAGACAATACGTCCAGCACCGATATTCAGGTGTCCAACTTCAGAGTTCCCCATTTGACCATTGGGTAACCCCACCGCTTCACCTGCTGCCGTTAATGTTGAGTGCGGAAACTCATTCCAAAAACGATCGAAATTAGGTTTGTTTGCCTGAGCTACTGCATTTCCGAACGTTTCATCGCGGAATGCAAAGCCGTCTAAAATAATTAATGCTACTGGCTTTTTAGGCATTTGCTGCCGCCTCCAATAATTTTAAATATGAATCTGGTTGTAAGCTTGCACCGCCAACTAAAGCGCCATCGATATGCTCTTTTGATAATAATTCCTGAATGTTTTCAGGTTTTACGCTACCGCCATATTGAATACGTACAGCAGCGGCCGTTTCAGCATTATATAATTCCTTAATTACTGCACGAATTGCTCCGCATACTTGGTTAGCATCTTCTGCTGTAGCTGTTTTCCCTGTACCAATTGCCCAAATAGGCTCGTAGGCGATTACCATATGCTCTACTTCTTGTGCCCCAAATCCAGCAAGTGCAGCTGTAATTTGATGAGCAACTTTTTGCTCAGTAGTTCCCGCTTCACGTTCCTCAAGCGTTTCTCCACAGCAAATAATTGGTACGATATTATGTGCAAGTGCTGCAGCAACCTTTTTATTGATAGCTTCATCTGTTTCGTTATAATATTCACGTCGTTCAGAATGTCCTAAAATAACATAGTCTACTTCCACACTTGCTAACTGAGCTGGACTAACTTCTCCAGTAAAGGCACCTTCGTTTTCATAGTGCATCGTTTGTGCACCAATAGCTAACTCAGATTCACTCGCAACTTGGACAAGCGTAGGTAGGTAAAGTGCTGGTGCACAAACAACAGCGTCTACTTTATCATTTGAAGGAATTTTGTCCTGTACCGCATCGACAAACTGAATAGCCTCTTCAAATGTTTTATACATTTTCCAGTTACCTGCAATAATTGGTTTGCGCATTGTTTTTGCCTCCTATATTTTTTATTCCGTTTTACTTATCGTTTAATGCCACAATTCCCGGAAGTTCTTTCCCTTCCATCAATTCAAGTGATGCTCCGCCACCTGTAGAAATATGGTCCATTTTATCGGCAACTTCAAATTTTTCTACTGCTGCTGCAGAATCCCCACCACCGATTACTGTATAACCAGTTGTTGTTGCCATAGCTTCAGCTACAGTTTTTGTACCATTCGCAAATTTATCCATTTCAAAGACACCCATTGGTCCATTCCAAATGATTAATTTAGAATCTTTAATAACCTCTGCATATTTAGCAGCCGTTTTCGGACCAATATCTAAGCCCATCCAATCTGCTGGTATAGCGTCTACATCAACAATTTTTGTTTCAGCATCTTTAGAAAATTCGTTTGCGACAACTGCATCGATTGGCATATGTAATTGCACGCCTTTTGCCTTTGCCTTTTCAATAAAGGATTTTGCTAAGTCGATTTTATCTTCCTCTAATAAAGATTTACCGATATCATAGCCTTGCGCTTTAATGAATGTGAATGATAAACCGCCACCGATAATTAAGTGATCGACTTTTTCTAATAAGCTTTCAATTACACCGATTTTATCTTTTACTTTGGCACCACCGATAATGGCTGTAAATGGATGCTCTGGCTTAGATAATGCTTTACCTAGCACATCTAATTCCTTTTGCATAAGGAAACCAGATACTGCCGGTACATGTTTAGCAATTCCTTCAGTTGACGCGTGTGCACGATGAGCTGCGCCGAACGCATCATTAACGTAAACGTCCGCTAATTTTGCAAATTGCTCTGCTAATGCAGCATCATTTTTCTCTTCACCAGCGTGGAAGCGCACATTTTCAAGTAGCATAATGTCACCATTTTGCATATTTGCAACAGCATCTTCTACTTTATCACCAATTGACTCATCTAATTTAGTAACAGGCTTACCCATTAATTCCGCTAAACGTACACCTACTGCAGTTAAGCGCATATCCTCTTTTACTTCACCCTTTGGACGTCCTAAATGAGAGGCTAAAATGACTTTGGCACCTTGCTCCACTAAATATTCAATTGTAGGGATTGCTGCTCGGATACGTGTTTCGTCAGTAATCGCACCATCTGCCATCGGTACATTAAAATCAACACGTACAAATACGCGCTTCCCTTTTACATCAACATCTTTCATCGTCTTCTTATTTAACATGAAGAAACCCCCTTCAAAGTTTTAGTCATGAAATTCCTGGATTCACCCATCTTGGCTCCTCACATCATTCACGTAACTGTTTTATTGTTCCATCAACACATAAAGTTATAACAAGCCTTTTCAGCTAGTATCATCCAAACCTTTAATGAAATACTCTGACTTATCATCAAAAGTTAGACATGGCATTTGTTAAAATATGTACTCAAGGAGCCGCCCGGTCGGAACGGACATCAACCCACATTTTGGAGAGTACCCTTTACTTGCCTTTATAGTAGCAAAAGTCACGTTCTATGTCTTGCAATTGCATAACCTGCACGTCGAATTTATATTACGTATAAAAAAGGAGTAAGGGTAAATTTCCCTTACTCCATTACCCTTGTATATTATATCCGTTAGATATTATAAAGGCTATACTTTTTGTGCGCAAAAAGCAGTATTATGTCACACTTTTTACTTTAGTTATCGAATTATGACACTTATTTATTGTTAAATCCTTTTTCTGCGATATATAAAGCTAAGTCCATTAAACGAGTAGAGTAACCAATTTCGTTATCATACCATGCTAGAACCTTTACCATACTATTTTCTAATACCATTGTAGAAAGACCATCTACAGTTGAAGAGTTATGGTTACCATTGTAGTCAATTGACACTAATGGAAGCTCGTTGTATCCTAAAATACCTTTAAGCTCTTTTTCTGAAGCTTCTTTTAATGCAGCATTAATGGATTCTTTTGTTACTTCTGATTTTAGCTCTACTACTAAGTCAACACATGACACGTTTGGTGTTGGTACACGCATAGAGAAGCCGTCTAATTTACCTTTTAATTGAGGTAATACTTTTGAAACTGCTACTGCTGCCCCTGTTGTTGTTGGAATCATTGACACTGCACCAGCACGTGCGCGACGTGGATCAGAGTGCGGGAAGTCAAGGATACGTTGATCGTTTGTATATGAGTGAATTGTCGTCATCATACCACGTTCAATACCAAATTTTTCATCAAGTATTTTTGCAACTGGTGCTAGACAGTTTGTTGTACAAGAAGCGTTTGAAATAACATCATCTGTTTCAGGGTTATAATCTTCATGGTTAACACCCATAACAAACGTTGGCATTTCGCCCTTCGCTGGAGCTGAAAGGATAGCTTTTTTTGCACCTGCTTGAACATGTTTTCCTACTTCTTCCATCGAACGGAATCTACCTGTACATTCAAGTACTACATCTACGCCTAGTTCACCCCAAGGTAAGTTAGCAGGATCTTTTTCTGCATACACGTTAATTTTCTTTCCATTTACTACGAAAGAATCGCCTTCTGCATAAACATCAGCATCGTAGATACCGTGTACTGAATCATAAGTTAATAAGTGTGCAAGTTGACCTGCATCTGTTAGATCATTTACTGCAACCACTTCGATTTCATCGTGTTTCATAGCTTCACGAAATACTAATCGTCCAATACGTCCAAATCCGTTAATCGCTAATTTTAATGCCATTGTCAATTCCTCCAATATTGTTTAAATAATTTATTTTTGCCTCGGACATATATAATATCCGCAATTGGCTTTATTCTCATTCAAGGGTTTTTAACACCCGCTTAAATACGAGTTCCTTAGTCATTTATAAAGAAGGTAAACCTTCAGCAATCGCTTTTGCGGCTACCTCATCCGTTATAAAAATGGTTTGCTTTGGTGCTACCTTAAAGTACGATAGCATTGCCTTCACTTTTTGTTTACCAGCAGCAACTGCTATAATTTTCTTACTTCTTTGAACTTGCTCAAACTGAATACCGATTGTTCGAATTCGATGTACAATTTCGCCTTCTGCATTGAAATAATAGCCAAACGCTTCACTAACTGCACCCTTTTCTTCGAGTATCCGTAAATCTTCAGGCGATGAATTGCGACGAACAGCCATTTCCTCTGCTGAGCCAATACCATGGATTACACAATCTGCATGATCATAATAATTCATCATTTCAGTTACCATTGGCTCTGTTAACATTGCTTGATAGGCCTGCTCACTTAAATGCTCCGGTAAAAACAAAGTGCGATACTGTGCATTCATTTGCATGGCAAATGTTGAGACAAGTGTATTGGCTTGCATTTGCATTTCATGTCCAATACCACCACGAGCAGCAACAAATGTGATGTTGTGTGTATCAGCTGGATGTAAAAATTGTGCAAGTGATGCAACCGACTTTCCACCTGTAACAGCTACTGTTTGACCATCAAAGCTAGTTTCCATAAATTGTTGTGCTGCCTCTTTTCCAAGCAATGTTAATATCGTATCGTCTTCATTGTAATCACCTGGAACAACAATTACATGCTGTAAGCCAAAATGGTTTTCCAATAATTTAGCTAGCTGTGTCAGACCAGACCATTCATAAACTAGTGCTCGTAGCTTATCAATAACTGCTTCACCTTCGTCTGTACATACCATACCCGACTTTTGAGAATCTAATAACCCTTGCTCACGTAAAATATCCGTTTCTTTACGAATTTCGCGTTCGGTCATTTTAAGTGAATCTGCAAGTGTACGACGCCCAATTGGCTGCATAAGCTGAACTGTTTGCAAAATACGATATCTCGATTGTAGAAGCGGATACATTTCTGGAAGTAGCCTTTGCTGTGCCTCAGGTACAGATAACATATTAACCTACTCCCTTTTTAATAGTTGTGGGTTAAATTATGTCCCACTATATAAAATTATGTCCCACTTACAACTTTATTATAATACGCTTTAAAATAAAGAGCAAGTAAATGCTATGTATTGGCATTGAAAATTATTTTAAGCATAGTGGCCTAATTACGCCTTTGTTGGGTTTCATTGGAATGTGGGGCTCTTTAATGGCTCTTCGGCATATCGAAGGGGTGATTTCCATTCCAGGCTACTCGCTTCGCTTTCGTACAGAGCAAAGCTTTCTGTGGACGAGCGTCGAGCCGCTTCCTCCGCTAAAGGAACGAAGGCTAAATGCGTCACGTCCTGTGACAATGCCTCCGTGACCAACATCATGTTGGCCTCGCCTGTCTCGCTTTCCCACGGGAGTCGAGTAGTCTTCCACTCCAATCAGCAATAGCGTAGAATTTTTATAAATTTATCCCACGTAACAGTGCGGTAAGATCGTGAAATCAAACAAGATCTCTAACCCTTTTGTTTTGCAACATAATAAAAACCCGTAACCAAATTTGTCATGGTTACGAGTTATTTTGTTAGCTTATTTTGTGAAAGATAGAATTGCGTTTTTCTTAAATCCGCCTAAAGCTTTTGTTGCTTCATTTTTATTTGTGTATTCAAAAATACGAACGTCCTTTTTCTCAAATACTGTAATAACCCACATTATAAATTCTCCCTTCAAATATACGTTTTTGTATTATAACAACCACTTAAAATGTGATACTTTTGATAAACTGTTTTATAACAACTTCTTACTGATTCCTATTCTACTCCTTTTTTTAAAAAAATAAAGCCTAATGTGAAGGTCTTCACAAACTGTTCAAATTCTAAACGTTTTCATTGAACAATTTGTGAATTGTCGTTATTACCGCTAAAAATTTGGGTAAATTAAAAATTCATCTATACATTACGTGTTACGCCCCACTTTCATCGCCTGAAGACTACATAATTGGCAGGAGCGAGTCATAATAATATCGTTTGGATGAACATTTACTAAAAAACTGCAAATAAAAAAAGCCGAGGAATGAATCCTCGACTTTTTCAGGTGCCTAGCGACGTCCTACTCTCACAGGGGGAAGCCCCCAACTACCATCGGCGCTAAAGAGCTTAACTTCCGTGTTCGGTATGGGAACGGGTGTGACCTCTTTGCCATCATCACTAGACTATTGT
>NZ_JBWHYQ010000035.1:0-26559 GCF_056322905.1 Lysinibacillus sp. G1-3 | reverse complement strand
TTTTATAATTACGATCGTTATCAGAAACGATTAAACGGCTTGAGTCCTTTAGAATTTAGGGCTCAAGCCGCTTAATACATTTTTTATTATTTCCGCTGTCTACTTGACGGGGGGCAGTTCAAATTTTCTTACTTGGTCTTTTGTGAAAAATTCTTCAATAACACTATACAAAAATATTTAAAACTTCTAGGAAATTAGAATGGTATTAATTTTTAGAAATACATATCATAAAATTTAATTATTTACTATAATTTTAATGAGTGGAAATCATTGAACAAAGAAACAAAATGTTTTAATTTGTTATAATTAAACAGCAGTGGGAGGGTATTTTATTGGAATTAATATATATGTGGTCAGAAAATTATAGAAATATACATAATGCAGGTTTTAATTTTTCAAATAACTTTAATGTCGAATTTGCAAGTCACCAGCCGAAAATAGTAATAAGAAAACCAGAAAAAAAAAATAAACTCTTTAATCAAGAAAATAAAGTAAATCAAATAGTAGCGATAATTGGTAAAAACGGAAGTGGTAAAACCAATATACTTGATTTATTAGGGAGTAAAAGAGAATACCGTAGACGTAAAAATAATAAGAATGAAGATTATTTTTTACTATATCATTTAGAAGATGATATTTTTATTATAGAAGGTAATAATTTCGATTTTATTAAACCTATTATGAAAGAGTATGAAAAGTTAGAGAAAGATGGAACTATAACAAATCCTTATAGTATTGTCTGTCAATATAACAATGGAAATTTTGAGTGTATTAGTTTTTTACAATATTATAAGTCAATACAGACTAGCTATTATTATTTTAACTATAGAATTATATATAATATCCCCAATAATCTCGATACTTGGAAAATTGAGAATGAAAATACTGTGCTTTTTAATAGAATAAACTTACATTCTAAAAATACAGGGAATTTTGCTAAATATAAAATGTTATTAGAATTTAATGCTACTAATAAAGAAAATATAAACCCATCTATGTTTCAATTAAATAGCAAGTCTTATTTAAAATTTTCTATCAACATGTTTATAAATTATGAAATAGAATTAAATATGCTTGAGATGTTTAATAAGAAAAGTTTTTTCAGGAAAGAGGAAAATGAAAATAAAGAATTTAACAAAAAGGAGCATTTTATCAATTATCTATTACATGAAATATGTGGTTTTTTAGCATCTGGTTTCATAAAACTTCCAGAAATGCAACAAGAATTAGATGATTTAAATAAAGACTTTAGTATTTTTAAAAATAAGTTTAATGGAGACTATATTGAATATTCTCTTACAGTAATTAAACGATTATTAGAATTTCATAAAAATAAAGAGACGTATTTCGATGATAAAGATATAAATTTAATAATGAAAGTATACCAAGAGTTTATAGATAAGATTAATAATATCAATTCGGAATATTTCGAAGAAGACTGTGTAACTATTCCACTATATAATAATATCTATGATGAAAATGTAGGAGATTTTCTAAGGCAGATAGATATGTTGGAATTTTATGATACATCTATTAACGCATTAACTAAAATCTTCGATATTTCTTTTGGTCCATTTAGTTCTGGAGAAAACGCGCTTATTTCTTTATTTTCTGCACTCCATTATGGATTAACTCTAAATCTAAGTAAAAATAAAGAAAAAGCCATTATTCTCTTAGATGAACCAGATAGTTTTATGCATCCAGAGTGGAGCAGGCTACTTATTAAAGAATTAATAACTTTTTTAAATAGAATTGAAAATGGATATGGAAATTATCAAATAATGATTGCAACACATTCTCCTTTTATAATTTCTGATTTGCCAAAAGAAAACGTAATTGCGCTAGATAAAGATGCAAATGGTAATATTAAGGAAATTGATTTAGATCAAACTCAAACTTTTGCTTCAAATATTCATACTCTTTTTGCAGAAGAATTTTTTATGAATAGCACTATAGGTGAGTATTCAAAGACTAAAATAAATGAAGTAATAAAGTTGCTTAAAGATTCGTCGACTTTAACTTCACAGGATAAAGAAGAAATTAAATACATCATAGACATCATAGGGGAGCCAATAATTAAGAATAAATTAATGATGATGTTTAATAACTTTTTAAAAAATGGTGACTATTAATGATTCCTATTAAAAATAAAGAATTAGAAAAATTAGCTAAAGACCATTTAGAAGCCATTAAAATACATCTAGGTCATCCTAAAATGAAATTTACTTATAAGGATATAAATAACTGGTTTTTAGAAAATGGTTGTAAATGTTCATTTGAAGAAATAATATTAGCAGATACTAATCGACTTTCTGAGATTAAAGATGCTTACTTTTCAAATAATAGTTATTCTCAGGAAATTATATATATAAAAAAAACTATTTACTCAACATATTTCGCGAATTCTTCCAAATTTTTAAAGGGTACTGAATACAATGCTGCCAAGTTAATTGATAAACTAGGAATAAATATTTGCCCTTACTGTAATAGAAATTATATTAATAATTTTAGTTATAAAAACCAAAAAGTAAAAAGAACTAGTCAAATAGATCATTATTTTAATAAGGACAAGTATCCATTTCTTGCAATGTCCTTTTATAATTTAATCCCATCATGTCCTAGTTGTAATCATGTTAAAAGCACAAAAGATATTAGCTATTCTCCATATAACTCTAGGTTTAGGTCGAGTGATATTGTAAAATTTGGATATAATATTAAATCATCTGATTATCTTAAAGATTTGGAGCAGCTAGAAATTACTATTACAGCACAAGATAAAGTTTTCGAAGGCAATTTATCGACCTTCTGTTTAGACTCTCTTTACAGTGTACATAAAGATGTTGTACAAGAAATTTTAAAGAAAAAGCATATATACACAAATTTAAGGCTAAATGAACTTTATAAAGAATTTGAAACTATTTTTAGTAGTAGGGAAGAAATAGAACAAATACTTTTTGGATATTATTTAGATGAATCAAAGTTTCATAAAAGACCTTTATCTAAGCTAGCTAGTGATATATATAAGGAAACTTTATGTACTTAAAAAATACTCTTTATATTTGTTTAGAAACGCTACTTTATAAAAAGCAACCAAAGCAACAAAAAAGCAACCAAAATTCCGAAAGTAAGTGAATAACGGTGAAATCGAATCATTATACAATGACGTAAAACCTTGCTATAATAACTTTTGCGAATACATATGAAAGAGGGTAAAAGCATGAACGCTTACGATGAATATATGAAACAGGTAGTGAAGCCAATGCGCGAGGAGTTAGTGGAGGCTGGATTTACGGAGCTTACGACGGCTGATGCGGTAAATGAATTTATGGCGGAGGCGAAGGGGACTTCGTTGGTTGTGATTAACTCGGTTTGTGGATGTGCGGCTGGGTTGGCGCGTCCGGCTGCTCGTGAGGCAGTGGAGGCGGTTAAGCCGGATCATCTTGTGACTGTATTTGCTGGGCAGGATCCTGAAGCGACTGTTGCGATGCGTGGCTTTTTTGAGGATGTGCCACCAAGTTCACCTTCGATGGCGATTTTAAAGGATGGGGAATTGGCATACTTTATTCCACGTGAACAAATTGAAGGGTTCCCTGTGGAGCAAATTGTTACACATTTAACAGGTGTTTTAGAGCAAACATGCGAGAAGTAAAGACTATTGTTACGACAGCGGGCAGACCAGACGATTTATCGTTGGCGCTCGCTGCTTTTGCGTGTGAACAATTAGATGCTCCGCTTGAGCCAAGAAAAAAGCGTTCTGTTCGGAAAATTTCACAGGAATTGCATGCAAATGTAATCGTTGCTGGGAAAAATCGTTTTGAGTATTATGCTTTTGGTGCAGAGGAACCGTTTTTCTTCCATCCGAATTCAGCAGCTTTTCGCTTAAAGCGTGTTGCTCGTGGGGAAGTGGAGCCGTTTTTAGAAGCGGCGCAGCTTGAAAAAGGAAATTCAGTGCTCGATTGTACATTGGGACTAGCGGCTGATGCTATGCTGGCGGCTTATACAGTTGGCGAGGTGGGACAAGTTGTTGGGCTCGAAGCGAATCCGAATGTTGCTTTTATTGTTGAGCAAGGGATGAAATCCTACGATACGACTGAGCTGCCATTAACTGCATGTATGCGCCATATAGAAGTGGTGCAGGCTGAGGCGGTTAGTTATTTGAAAACATTGCCCGACAATACTTTTGATGTCGTCTATATGGATCCGATGTTTGAAGAAATTATTGAAGAAGCCAATAATTTTGAAGCACTACGCATAGCTGGGGAACATGTAACATTAACGGATGAATGGGTAAGAGAAGCGTATCGCGTGGCGAGAAAACGGGTAGTGTTAAAGGCTCATTTCCGCTCAGAATGGTTTGCTAAATTTCATTTTCAACAATTAACAAGAATGACTGCGAAGTTTCATTATGGTGTTTTAGTTGTTGATGGAAGTAAATATTGAGTGTTTTTAAGAGGTTTGTTCATTTTTGTGAACGGGCCTCTATTTTTATCTAAAATTCAAAATATGGTAATATATAGTGGGATCAGATTATGTATTTTTGTGGTTGGCAAGTATAAGGATTGCGAAAATGTAGTAGAGGTATAAAGAATTTACGAATCTTTATGTGTTGAAAATAAAATTTGAGGGGGATATGTATGAATCAAATTGAGGCGGAAATCGAGCTATTTTTGAAAAATCCATTAGCGGAAGAAGAAAACTTTTGGGATAGCGAAGCATTAGTATGGGTGGATTGGAAAGATTTTGACGAATCTATAGCGGAATATTTTAATGAATACTTACTTGAAGAAGACAAAATAAATGTTGAACTAGTTGAAATTGATAAGCCAAGGTGTGTTGATATTTTCTTAATAAAAGATGAAGTGAAGAAAGCAATCCCGTATGAAGAAGAAAGAACGGATAGGGACACAACTTTGAAAGCTGTGCAGGACTTTATTGCTCCGAAATATCAAATCCGCTGGTACATGGATTCACTTGGCGGAGATACGTTGGCTTTTTGTGTGCTCCCAACTGAAAAGTGGTTGCGGTTAGAGAAAGATTATGGGGAAGAAAAAGTTACCTATTATTTTGCACCTCTATCAAATGACTCGGTTATGTTTGAAATGGATATAGATGAAATGTCGGATTTGCTGGAAAAAAGAATGCAGAATGGAAATAAGGAAAGGTGATTTATACATGACAGCAGATAAAATTCCTCGTTAAGCTCGTGGTCCTCCTTGGCAAATTATATAGCTCAATTTAATAATTCATTCACAAGGAGAGATAAATATGATTGGTCCGAAAAAAGTAACGAGAGAAAAAAGAATGGAAATTGCTTATTCCATTGCGAACCAAGTTATAGAAAGATATGGCTCGAAGGTGCAAGCAATTGGGGTTTACGGTTCATTAGCCCGAAAAACAGATGGCCCATTTTCAGATATAGAAATTAAATGCATTTTAAACGCTTTGGATGAAAACTTTTGCTATGAATGGACAGCTGGAGATTGGAAAGCAGAAGTGAACTTTGAAAGCGCAGATCATATAATTGAAGATGCGACGACAGTTGACGAAAGATGGCCACTGACCCATGGCCAATTTTTCAACATTTTACCTATTTATGACCCAAATGGTTTTTTTACTGAACTAAAAGTAAAAGCTAGCTCAATAGATAGCTCGATATTTAAAGAAGCGATCTGTCGAACATTAGTAGAAGAAATGTATGAGTATATTGGTAAAATGAAAAATATTGAATTACAGGGTCCTCAAACATTTTTACCGATTTTGGCGATGGAAATTGCCACAGCAGGTGCGATGATTTTAGGATTACACAATAAACAATTTTTCACAACTTCTGCTCAAGTATTACTTGAAGCATTGTCGTTTACAGATAAGCCCGAGGGATTTGAGGTTCTATGTGAATTGGTGATGTCCGGTAATCTCTCTGACGCAAAACAAATTATTGTGATTTGCGAAGACTATTGGGATTCTTTACTAGAGTGGTATGCTCAACATGGGTATCAAATTGAATGCTCAAAAGTTATACCTTGGTAACTTGAAATGAAATCTTTACATTTTAAAAACTATGTGCTATAATATGAATCGTGCTATTTTAGGTGGCATATTTACGTAATCTGGAATTCTACTTTTGTTTTTGAAGATACTTATTCACACTGGCGCATGCTTTGGGGCTGCAAGGACGCAAAAGAAGGTTGGGTTTGCGTTGCTTAAGTTAGAAGGCACACAGTGGAATTTTACCGCGGTGATGAAACTACATGTTTCCAATATAATATTTATTCCCCAGATGATTGGGTTGAGACTTTACAATTTACGAAAATGTTACCTATTAAATACTAAAGGGGTGGCTTCGCAAAAGCGAGGCTGCCCCTTGTCTAATTTATTAGGAAGGTCGAATATTTCTGGGTCTACGGATAGAAAAGCCGAAGTCGTGGATAGAACAGCCAAAGTGATGGATAGAATCAATGAACAAATATATTGAAGAGCCTTCTGAAAGTAGACAAACTATGTCTACTCTTTTTTATGTAATGAATTCCCAAATGTCATATCTGTTGTAGTTCTTTTTGATTATTTCTTTAAATAATAGTTCCAATAAATTTGAACTTGTGTAACAATGTTTATTAATATTTTTGATCTAGATATACTTGTAGTTTATTTTTGATATAGGTATAGTGCAAACGTTACATCGGAATTACTATCAATGAGTATTTATTCATAATGTGATGATTTTATGCATTTAAATTCAGAATTTTTTTATTTTTAAATAAAATACTACCTAATTGTGGAGGAATAGCTATGCATTTATAATTGAAACAACCTTTTGAGGATAAAACTAATTTTTCAGATAAAGATGAATGTAACTTTCTGAATAAATTATACGGTTCAATGATATATTTTCAAAAATTAGGGGTGACTGCAAATGAATAAAGTTGGTTTTTTGACGATCGGACAAACGCCACGTTCAGATATTATACCGACATTTACAGAAATATTTAATAAAGATATTAAATTTGTGGAAAGAGGAGCGTTGGATAGCTTAAACGAGGCGGAATTACTAACTGTTTTAGCGAGAAGTGAAAAGAACGCAACTATCTCTCGATTACGGGATGGCAGATCCATAATAATTAATAGAAGAAAACTACTACCATTATTACAAATGGAATTATCAGCGTTAGAACAAGAGGTGGATATGGTCATCGTATTAAGCACAGATGATTTTTCGAATTTAACATGTGAAAAACCTATTTTTCATCCGAATCGAATCGTCACACAAATGATTAGTGCAATGACCGATCAACCGAAGCTAGGTTTAATTATTCCGCTAGAAGAACAGAGTAAAGCTATGGTTAAAAAATGGGAAGATATTTCAGATGATATCACGATTGCTGTTGCTTCACCATTTGATTATGGCAACTTTGAAGAGGCAGCTCGTTATCTTCGTGATTACCGAGTAGATCTGATTGTGTTGGATTGCATGGGGTACAATGAAGAGCATAGAGAGGTAGTACGAAAAGAGAGTGGTATTTTAACAATTTTACCGCGTACATTAGTAGCGGGAATCGTACTTGAATATTTATAAAGTAAGAATAAGAAGGAACGTTATAGATTGTATATAAAATTAGTCGGCAGCCTGTATTATCTTGTATTTTAAAATAGGTCATAACAAAATAGAAAAGTCCGCTAGCTCGCGGACTTTCTTCGTAAAAGTAATTGTATTAGTCCGTAAAGCATAAAGATGATAAATAACCTAACATTAATAAAAGACCAATACCCATTGCGATATCCATGCTCATGTTTTGTACCTCCTTTTAAAAAACGACACATTTATCCTGCATACTGCGAGTAAATGCCCGATTAGTTTGGGGCAACAGGACGATGGTCATACAAGCGTTTTCCCAGGATGTGAAGTTTTTACTTTATACATAAATATTGTACAATGAATTATAAAATTATGAAACCTTTTATAGGGCTTATGCGTATAAATTAGAAATAGATTTACCAATTTGTACATAAAGAGAAGGTGTAAATTAATGAAGAAATGGATTCAAAAAAGTATCGTTATTATGGTTGCGTTTTTAACATTTGGATTAATTACGCCAACACATGAAATATGGGAAGCATTTGATCATAATCCATCAAATCGTGCTTCTATCGGATCAGCACCTGGGACAAGTACTGCAGAAGCGGCTGCTCTTCCGATAGAACAAACAGAAATACAGGGAGACCCGATTGACTATAATGCATTGCTCGTTGATGCGGCGAAAGAGCAATCCTATATGAAATTCGGCACAAAAATTGGCCCGAAAATTAGCAATGAGTTTGACGCTATCATCTTCCCTAAAATGGAGGAAGCCATTGCGATGACAGTAGAAGGCTTAGACGATGAATCATTAGCATCGTTAACAATTTCAGAAAAGCCAAGTGGAAACTATGGCGAAAAAATTTTTAATATTACTAGCAATGAAACAGGCATTGATTTAATTCGCTTCCATGTCCGCACGGAAAAACGACCGCAGGACGGCTACTATTACAACTTCCACTACCACAGTGCTGAGGACGACTTTATGGCACACAATAACTTAGGTGATATTTTTTGGGAGAAAAACACACCACCGAAGTGGTTGTCCTAACAATTACGAAACACTCGCTAAAAATGCGAGTGTTTTTTTGTTTGAAAACATTGATATATCAATATCAGTAGTGATTAACTTACTTGTTATTTAAAGAAGCTAATCTAATGGGGGAGTGGAGAGAAAATCATGTACCCCATAATTATTTCGGTGATTGCTAGACGTTCGAAACAACTCAAATATATTAAAGAGCATGAGTATAAGATTACGGCTGTACAAGAACGTATTCAAATTGAAGTGCTGTTTTGGTTCTTATAAAGCAGTATGTTGCGATAGATATGGCTTTAGTTAACTAGTATTGGCGGCTTAAAGATACCATCTTAAATTAGATGATGGTATGACGTAGAGGCTTTGTGCCCCTACAAATAGAGCTGTTTTTATTCCAGTTCCACTTGCTTCATATAAAACTCTATCGCTTGATTAAACCATTTTTGTTCATCCTCAGTGAAAGGGGCGGTTATCATACATTAAAGTTCTTGAATATCCATTGCTTCCACATTAGTATTCGCTAACTTTTGTATTATATCGTCACGAATGATAGTGAGGGAAATATAAGATATGGAATTATATTCAAATCAATTTTATAAGGGGTATAATTAAAATAACGGAATAGATTATTGGAAGTTTGGTCTGATAGGGGGCTTGAGTATGAAACGTTTAGTTATAGTGATAGGTGTAATTTGGTTGATATTATTAGCAATGTATTTTTTAACTACGGGGTCACCAAGTTAGATTGTTATCGGATTATTATACTATCGCTGAATAAACCTAAAAAGGCCACTCGTTGATGGGCGGTCATCTTTTTGACAATTACTATTGGTTGAAATCGACAATTGGAACACTAAATAAATACAAAAACAAAAGGTAATGTTTATAGGCTAGACTAGCATTGCCTTGTTGTTAATAAAAAGTAAATCACAATCAGAGCCAATAGAAGTAATGACGCTGGGACATAAATATGTTTTCACGGCAAAATTAAAAAATTCCACATCAGAAAAGCGCGAGAAATCAATGTTACTAAAATTGATTTCTCACGCTTTTTAAGGTTTTGACCAGATATGTCTCAGCCTCTTTTTTTATTTTTGAGTAATGCGCTCGAAAAATGCATTTGTTTTTTCTATATCCGTTACATGTCGATTGCATGTTTGGCTATCTGCGCAAATGTAATTGCTATAATTCGTGAACGTTCCAACGACTTGCCCTTTTACAGACGTTGTAAATAGGCCAACTTCAGAATGGCGGTTACATAGTGCACATATTCCTTTAATTGTATTGTTAGAGAAAGTCCCTTTAATCGCTTTTAGCTGTTCATCTTGTTCCAATACGACATATTTTCGATGTTTACCGGGATCATCCCAAGCTAAATAACAAATCTGCTGAAAGTCCATTTCTTCAAGCTTCGGTAGCTTGAGCTTTTTTTCCTTTTTAAATAGGCTCTTCAGTGTGCTTGCAGTAACTGCTTTGAAAGGGATGACATATGGTTTTAAGCGCTCTAAATACGCTTCGCCATGAGCGCGATCTGTCACATTAAAAAGCTGTTCAATTAGCTGAGTTTCCGCAGTGGATAGCGCTAATTTTGCTGTAATTTCGCTTTCAACAATTCCATGTACGGCTAAGATAACGTTTTTATCCTTTGTCGTTGCAATTGTTTGTATAATTTTATTCATTTGTTGCTCAAGTAAATGATAGTTTGCGACCGTTAAGAACGGCTGAATTGTTTGTTTTTCCATTTGAATTCACTCCTAAATAGTAGGCTTTTAATAAAGGTTACTGGCCTAAAGAGATCATTCAATTTATGTTAATTGCGTTAACTTTTCTAGACCTCTTTGACCTGTAAAGTGTTTGGTCTAGAGCAAGCATTACAAAAGAATGCGTCCATTTCGATTCCTCCTTGAAATGAAATTCACCATTATTATAACATTTTTTAGTAATTATATAAAGTTAGAAAATTTAATTTATTCAAATGATAAAAAATGGTATAATAGTTTAATATTTGTTCGTTGCTGATAGTTGTGGATGACATTTTGAAAGACGCATGTCGTGTGTATAGGTTGATTGGAGTGGAGATTGGACGCCTACAAAAAAGTGCCCAGTGAAACGGAAAATACCCTACACAATAAGGTGATGAACTTGAATTTGAAAGGGGGAGTTATTATGAAACAGGTTATCAGTCATGAAAATTTATATGTTTGGAGAGGGAATGTTAGTAACTAACATGGGATGTTTAGTACTAATAGACCTTCCAAACTTTTTAACTATTGAAAACCTAGGAGGACTGTTATGCTAAGTCAACAAGGATTTAATTTATGGGCTGATGGTTATGATAAAACGGTTCAGCTAAGTGAAGAAAGCAACCAATATCCATTTGCAGGATATAAAGAAGTATTAAATACGATTTTTAACGAGGTCATGCACATTCCAAAGTCCACTGTATTAGACATTGGATTTGGTACAGGGGTGTTAACGGCGAAACTTTATGAAAACGGGCATATAATCAATGGATTCGATTTCTCTTCGAAAATGATCGAAATCGCCAAAGAAAAAATGCCGGATGCAAACTTTATGGAGTGGGATTTGTCAAAAGGGCTACCAGCAGCGCTCCTTCATCAAAAATATGACGCTATTATTAGCACCTATGCGTTGCATCATTTTACCGAAGAAATGAAGGTGCAATACATTATAGAATTATTGCAACATCTAACACCTGAAGGCAAAATTTTTATCGGCGATATCGCGTTTCATACAAGAGTGGACCTCGAAAAATGCCGTGAAGAAAGTATTGGCTATTGGGATGATGATGAAATTTACTTTGTCCATGAGGAGATAAGTTCCTTGTTAAAAGGAGTATGCCAATTAGAATTTTACCCGATCTCGCATTGTGGTGGGGTTTTTGTTCTTTCAAATTTTGCGTAGGAAGATGCTTAAATGATTATTTCTGATTATATATATGGTGATTTTGAGATAGAGAATGTGCTAGAGGAACTTATTGAGAGTAAGCCAATGCAAAGGTTAAAGGGTATTCATCACTGTGTGTTTGTGAAGATTCTTTGAGTTTTTCGATAAATGATGAAAAAGTTTCGATAAATTAAATAAAACTCTCGATAAATCCACAATATTCGTCGATAAGTCTAGTGTTCTTCTCGATAAAACGACTGAAAGGGCTGACTATTGTCAGCCCTTTATTTAAATACCTCTTTAATTATATCGACAGCTACGATATAATCGGTTTCGACGATATAATAAAGGAGCAAATTTGATGATCAAAAATATAAATAACTATTTTACATCTATTTTCTACCATCTACATTCAACGCATGAAGATTCAATTTCACATCAGAGCGTGCGTATTTTACAGATGATTCAAAAGGAAGATGAAGTAGCAGTGCGTGATATTGCAGAGTTACTGAATATTTCCCATAATACAGCGTCTGAGCATATCAAAAAGCTGGAGCGTAATGGTTGGGTGAAAAAGGAGCGGGACATCGATGATCAACGTAAAGTACATATTCATTTAACAACTGAAGGGCTTCATGTTTTAAAGAAAAACACAGAATTAGATGATCAGAAACTGCAACATGCACTAAATCAGCTTTCAGAAGATGATCAACAAATGATTTTACAGGCATTTCGTTTATTAAGCGAGGTGGCTAAATAATGTACACCTTTTTAAAGATTTTATGCTCGGCTGCCGTAATTGGTATTGTGACGGAGATTGCTAGAAGATTTCCTAGCTATGGTGGCATTATTGCAGCGCTGCCACTTGTCAGTATTTTAAGCATCATTTGGCTTACTGTGCAAAGTGAACCGAGTGAGCATATTCAGCGATTTACGATTGGTGTAATTGTTGGACTACCAGCAACTATGGTGATGCTATTTGTTATTTATATGGCGATGAAATCATCGATCCATATCGTATTTGCCATTGGACTAGGCGTTGTTTCGTGGGCAGTATTTCTAGGTGTTCAAAAAGCTATTACTAGTATGTTTAATCTATCAATTTAGGAGAATAAAAGATGACAATAATTCCCATTCAACAATTAGCCCAAAATGATGTGTTACAGTTTTTTAAGGAGCATTGGGGAAGCACAGAAATGGTCATTTCCAGTGGGATTTATGACTGTAGTAAATTAGAGGGGTTCGTCTATGTAGATGAACACAGCACGATTTTAGGTCTTGTAACGTATATTATGCGTGAGGAAGAATGTGAAATTATATCCCTTGATAGTATTGAAGAAGGAAGAGGGATAGGTTCATTGCTAGTACAAGCAGTTGAAGAAATTGCTTTCGAACAAGGGTGTACGATAATTACTCTTCTAACGACAAATGATAATTTACACGCATTAAAATTTTATCAAAAAAGAGGTTATCACTTAGTCGAAATTATACAAAACGCGGTCGAACAAGCAAGAGCATATAAACCTGAAATCCCTTTAATTGGCAATGATGGAATTCCAATACGTGATGAAATACGATTAGCAAAGCAATCTGGTTTATAATGAGTCAGGTTGTTTTTAGTTGATTTAAAGAAGTTAGGAGGAGATGAAGAAAAATCCTGATTCTATTTTTCGAGGTTTCATCACCTACGATTTCTCGCTATACTTGATAGGTAGCAAGAAAGTGAGGAATGACATGAAAAAATTACTATTTGTTTTATTGTTTAGTGTTCTAGTAGTGGTAGCTGCCTTTATCATTTATTTGAAAAGCAATCCACCACTCGTCATGAACAGCTATACGAATCCTACAGATAATTCTACTAATAGAATCGTAGAAATAGAAAATAAAGGACTGCATGAGATAGAGCTTCAACAAATACTTGTCAATGATAAAGTGCCTGAAAGTGCCGAGCTTGTCGTGAGTAAGTCTGAACCGTTCGAAGCGGAGACGAAGCTGGTTGGTAATCCGAATATTACTTATCATAAATTAAGGCAAATCACCATTTTTCCTAGTCAATACATAAATCGCGAGGCCGTTGGAAAGCAGCCTCAGCATTATGCAGTAAAGGTTGAAGCGCCTTCTATTAAAAAAATAACGATTAAGTACAAATATTTAAAAATACCATTTACTTTAACAGCCGAGTTACAAGAGAAAAAGTGAAATGAAATTATCATCAGTGGGGTTTTCTTACCCACTGATTTTTTGTTTTCACCAATGGATCAGTCTGGATATACTCGTTATTTGTCTTATCCTTTATGCCTATGTCAATTCATAAGATTGTTTGGTGAAAAAATACTGAGACTCCTAAAACATGGTAATCTAATAGTAATAGCTATTGCGATGTCGGGAGGGACTAAATGGGAGTTATAATCGTTAGTATAGTACTTGTTATCTGTATTTTCACTGTGACTTTAGTGGTTATTCAGAAGCATTCGAAGGAGGATATTAAGTTAGAAGTAACAGCTGTATGTGAAGGGGTAAATGAATTAGGTCAAGCTATTATGAAAATATATTTTACATTTTCAATTGGCAAACTAGCACATCGTAAAAAAGAAATAATAGGCAGTATTGATTGGTCACAAGGATGGATGCCTGTTTGCTATAATTTAAAGGAAAAAGGGGTCTATCAGGAGCAAAGATTACTCCGTGCTGAAAATGAGACAACCTATACAACCTTCGAAATAAACGCTACAAATGATATTGATCATCTGGGACGGGGTGAGGGATATGTTGTGTTAGTGCTAGAGGACCCAAATGCTACTGATAAGTCTAGAGCAGGTGTGATTCTCGCTGTTACTGCAAATATGGTAACCTATCAGCTATCGGATTCAACTAGCTGGAATAATGACTTTGCAGTAAATCAATAAATACAGAATAAGCTATTCGTTAGGAGGAAAAGCCTGATGAATAGCTTTTCTATTTGGTAGGAAATAACGGAACCTATTAATGGGAATTTCGTAAAATATTAAAGGGAAGAGGTGTCTCGGTTGTATTCATTACGATAGGAGATCAACCTTGGATCAAACGATGCTAAATCAATAATCGAAAAGAAGGTACAAGACTTTGGATATTTTAACAAATAAATTGATCATGATTGCTTTATTTATTCTTATCATTCATTCGATAGAAACACTTGCGTATGCAGTTCGATTATCAGGCGCACGTGTAAAATTACTAGCCTCTGCACTATCCTTGTTCAATGTGATGGTTATGGTTTCAAGGTTGGCAAATATGATGCAGCAGCCTTTTACTGGGAGTTTAGCTGACACAGCACCGAAAGAAAACACATTAGTATTTGTGGAGCAGCAATTCCGAGTGCTTATTGGCGCCGCTTCCATAGGTACTTTAGTCGGCATTCTACTATTGCCGACTTTTATAGCGATATTTTCAAGAGCCATTATCCATTTATCTGAGGAAAAAGGTTCTATACCAGCATTATTTAAAAAAGGTTTTAGTTTAGAGTATGTTAAACGTGGAATAAAACATATTCATTTGCCAAGCCTTTCATACTTAAAGGGAATTAACTGGCGTGATATCCCCGTTAAATTATTTATCGTCAATGTCGTGATAACGGCCATCTATACAATTGGTGTCCTGTCTGCACTTTACGCCTCTTTATTAGTTCCAGAAAGAGGAACAACTGCTGTGATGGCATCAGGACTTATTAATGGGGTAGCAACGATGTTACTAATAATATTTATTGACCCTAAAATTTCTGTTCTTGCAGACGATGTTATTAATCAAAGAGGTAGTTATTTAAGTCTGAAACAAGCATCTGTGATGATGATGGGTTCAAGGCTACTAGGTACATGTTTAGCACAGCTTTTATTTATTCCAGGGGCAAAATATATTGCCTGGTTTACACAATATATGACATAAGGAGGGTTTACACGGATCGTGACCCAACTATTCATATTCAGTGGCATTCTGACAATGAGACTTTAGAAGTACGAAGTGGAGGAAAACTTAGCTTAGGGATTCCGATTATATCGCAACTTTCCTGCAAAAAGTGGAATGTGTAGGTAAGGACATATTTCGATGAGGAATCAAAATTGTTTCATAAAAATTAATATTCGAACATTGACAAGTATTGGAGCATTTGTTACAGTAAATAACAATTTCACAAAGCAATGAAATTGGCGATGAGAAGGACACGAGTTTTGAAAAGCGATTTACAGAGAGGGAGGCATGCGCTGAAAGCTTCCTAATGCAGCTAGCGAAACTTACTACCTTTGAGCAGTGCTTGGAAACTTGCACCGTACTTGCAACGTTACTGCATAACAATGAGCCACTAGAGCATCTAGTGGGAATTTGGGTGGAACCACGGGTAATCAACACATGCTCGTCCCTTTATGGGGCGCGAGCATGTGTTTTTTTATTTGTCACTTCTTTCAGTAGAGGACACCAGCCTTTATAGGTTAGAGATGAGTGCGGTTTTAAGTCACTTTTCAGCGTCTGTCCAAACATCAACTGATAGAAGTTACAGCCTCCGGCGGATGTCACGGAATCGGTAAGGAGTTCTTTGTGCTAGCACAAAGCCGATTCCGGACGTAATTATGCAGAGGCAGAATTTATAATAAAGGAGTAGAGAACATGTCAAATCAAGTTATTAACATTCAATTTCCAGATGGTAAACAACAAGTATTTTCAAAAGGTGTTACATTAACCGACATTGCACAAGCGATTAGTCCCGCTTTACGTAAAAAGGCAATTGTAGGGAGTGTGAACGGAACCATCATTGATTTGACGCGCCCGATAGTGGAGGATTCACAAATTTCCCTGTACGATGCTTGCACAAAAGAAGGAATTCAGGTGATTCGTCATTCAACAGCCCATTTATTAGCGCAAGCTATTAAGCGTTTATATCCTGATGCTCAATTTGGGGTCGGGCCAGTTATAGAAAATGGGTTTTATTATGATATCGACATTGCGCATTCCTTAGCGCCTAGTGATTTACAACAAATTGAAAAAATGATGAAGCAAATTGTTCAAGAAAATATACAAATACAGCGCAAAGAAGTAACGAGGGCAGAGGCAAAACAGTTATTTGCTCATGATGCGCTAAAGCTAGAGTTATTACAGGATATATCTGAGCATGAAGTGGTGACGGTTTATGAGCAAGGAGATTTTTATGATCTTTGCCGTGGACCTCATGTACCTTCCACAGGAAAATTACAACACTTTAAATTAATGAATATGTCAGGTGCTTACTGGCGAGGAGATAGCAATAATCAAATGCTTCAGCGTATATACGGTGTAGCATTTACCTCAAAAAAAGAGCTTGAGGAACATTTTGTTTTCCTAGAAGAGGCGGAGAAACGCAATCACCGAAAGCTAGGAAAAGAACTAGAGTTATTTATGTTTTCAGAGGAAGCACCAGGGATGCCGTTTTATTTAGCAAATGGTCAAATTATTCGCAACGAATTGGAGTCTTATTTACGTCAATTACAAGCAAAATTTGATTACCAAGAAGTACGGACACCATCGATGATGAACCAGCGTTTATGGGAGCAGTCAGGACATTGGGACCACTATAAAGAAAACATGTACTTTACTCATGTAGACGACCAAAGCTTTGCATTAAAACCTATGAATTGCCCTGGACATATGCTGATTTTTAAAAATGATTTACATTCATATAGAGATTTACCGATTCGTATGGCTGAATTTGGGCAAGTTCATCGACATGAATTTAGTGGCGCATTAAATGGTCTTTTACGAGTTCGTACTTTTTGCCAGGATGATGCACATATTTTTGTTACGCCACAGCAAATTGAAGATGAGATTGCGCTTGCACTAAAGATTATTGATGAGGTTTACCAGGTTTTTGGCTTCCAATACGATATTGAATTATCAACACGTCCCGCTGATTATATGGGTGAACTTGAACTTTGGAACCAAGCCGAAGCGGCGTTAGAAAACGTACTAACGAATCTAGGATTCCCTTATACAATAAATGAAGGTGACGGAGCGTTTTATGGTCCAAAAATTGATATTCATATTAAAGATGCTATTCATCGCAGTCATCAATGCGCAACAGTGCAGCTTGATTTCCAACTACCTGAGAAATTCGACTTAACATATGTCAATGAACAGAATGAAAAAGTAAGACCTGTCGTTATTCATCGAGCGGTATTCGGTTCAATTGATCGCTTCTTAGGCATATTGATTGAGCATTTTGGAGGGGCATTCCCAACGTGGCTTGCACCTCAACAAGTAAAAGTTATTGGGGTGGCAAATAAGCATCGAGCGTATGTACAGCAAGTTGTTGATGCTTTAAAAAACGAACAAATCCGTGTAAGCATTGACGATCGACAAGAAAAGCTAGGTAAAAAAATTCGAGAAGCACAAATGAAAAAAATACCTTATATTGTAGTGCTTGGTGATCAGGAAATGGATACTCAACATGTTACTGTTCGTAAATATGGCGAGCAAGCATTAATAGAAAAAACATTACAGCAGTTTATTGAGGAAATAAAGCAAGAAATACAGCAAAAAGCTCTAACTATTAAATGAATTCTATAAAATAATTTAGCTCGACTCTTGGGAGTGACTTCCCCTAGAGTCGAGCTATAACAGCGATGAAATAAATGGTGATTTCAGAATTTGCTTAAAAATGTTAATTTTTTCTTTGAATTTGCTACTATTAATCAATTTTCAAGCATACAATAAATTAAACAACAAACGAAATAAAATTATTTAATGGTATTACTTTGGTAATTACTATTTCCTAAAAGGATATTTTGTGTCTCAGCGTCAATGACCAGGTATTTATGATAAGTCTCCTGATCCAATTGTTTAAAGGATGCTAAAAAATATACTTGTCGATTGGGATGAATAAAAGTATGTTGAGAGAGGTCTGTCTTTTTACGTATAAAATTTGTTTTTAGATTAAATGTTTCCTCAGCCTTCGATACGTCCTTAAAGGCTATTCTTTGACGAATGTTCAAGGTAGCATTGTTATATTCCTCATAGATTGTCCTATTTAATATATGATAAAAATCATTCTCAGAACGAAATGCTTGATATTGATTATTTGGGTATTTATAAGATGTAGTTCTAGAAGGTATGCAAAGAACTGGTGTTGTGTTTTCTACTGAATCTTGAGGTTGCTGTAGTAAAAAGCTTGAAGCGACCAGTGATAAAATAAATACCTGCATTATTTGGCCTCCTTTTTCCTGTCATAAAGAAGATAGCCCATTTCTATGTTATTTATACGTATTTTAACAACAACAATAGGTCTTATAACCAAAAACTAATACAGGGTAAAACTAGACGACTCATCGAAAATAGTTTTAGCTAGCTTTATTGATCGTTTTTGAATATTTATTTAGTAGGACATCTAATTCTTGGCTACAATCTACCACACTTGGATGGGTGAAACCTAAATCCATTGCCTTTCTATACATAATTTTTCTTTTAATTTCAATCTCCATCTTCAAGAATTGTTTATGCGTTAAATAATTAACCAAAATCTTTTCCCCCTATTATTTTTTCTCCATATATTCTTGAAATACATTGACCTCGATTCAACTTTTTCATTGTATCTCACCTAAAATGAAAAATATGTCACATTGTGTATAGGTTGAGAAATTCGTAATTTAGTCATAGAAAAAATTTTTTATTCTTATATTGGGAAGTAAATGAAAAATATTGATGGTGAATATTTTTGACTACTTAAATTACTTTTATTGTATTATTTATATACTTCATTACCCTTTATACTAAAATATTAGTGTTTTTTTTTGGCTATATTTTAGAAAAGGGGCAGGGTAATGTTTAATGGATTTGCATCTTTTTTACTATAAAAATATTTGGTGTCATAGACTGAAAATTTCATAGGCTTCATATCTTGTCACAATTTATCAAATAAACTTCTTTGTTGTTTGTAATTGAAGGGATTTTACTTTGGTTGAAAATGTTGAGAATTTTCGAAATATATTGAACGGTGGAAATGTGGGTTTTGAATCTATTGAATAATAGGGGGGATATATTGTTGAAGTTAAGGTCACTATTATTAAGTGTTATGATCGTTTCTTGTTTAATGTTAATCGCATGTTCTGAAGTGAAAACAAAAACAGAAGAGTCTCCAAAATCAACGGTAGTACCTAACCATTCCATTCAACATGAAGAAGAATCTAAACAGAAACCTCCTATTATTGATAGGGACTATGATTTTACATATTTAGAGGAATTGCCAGAGGAAAAAAGAGTTTTATATGATGAATTTTTAAGCAATGGGAATATGAATAGTATAAAGACTTTTACACCAGAGGAAATGGTGTTAATTATGATGAATTTAATATTTGAAAATAAGTTCGATAAATTATATGCAATTACCTACAACAACAATGAACTTCCAGATAAAGAAACCTTTATAGCAGAGTATATAGATTATTTATTAGATGAGGATAAACAAAATTATTTAATGTACAGATACTACGATAGTATTTCATTGGATAAAGAAACAAGCACAGAAAGTATAGCAGTTGTACAATTGGAAATAATTTTCGGAAGCTCTCACTACCTTAAGGTATTTTCTTTACTAAAAGAGGATGATATGTGGAAGGTAGATATATATAATTATGTGAAAGAAAAAAAGGCAAAATCTGAAGAAAAGTAGAGGAAACGATTATGACCGTACTATACTTTGTAAGGCACGCGCATTCTCATTATACAGCTGATGAGTACAATCGTCCGCTTTCTGATAAAGGATTGAAGGATCGGGATCGTGTTACTAGATTATTTACTAATAAAATAATCCATGCTATATATTCAAGTCCATATAAAAGAGCCGTACAGACGGTAGAAGGCATAGCACAAGGGCATAAGTTAGAAATAAGTAAGGTAGATTCTTTAAAAGAAAGAACACTATCTAATGGAAATAGTATTGATTTTGACTCTGCTATGCAACACGTATGGAGTCATCCAAATTTTGCATTCGAAGGTGGAGAATCAAATGAAGCCGCCCAGGAAAGAGCTATTACTACGTTAAAAAAAATTATCCTTGCACATCCAAATGACAATATAGTGATTGGTACACACGGCAATATAATGGTCTTAATGATACAATATTTTGATGCGCAATATGATTACTCATTTTGGAACGGACTTTCAATGCCTGATGTTTATCAACTTACATTTCAGCATTTCGTGTTAAGTGATGTTCGAAGAGTTTGGGAAGAATAAGAGAGGGACTGTCTACTGGCAGCCCCTTAGTTCATTTTATCGAGAAGAAGTATCTGCCTGACGACACCTAGGAAATCATTGAGGCTATGAATGCAATGTCTGTTGTTGACTTATAGTATAAACATTTAGTCATAGGGATACATATCACTCTGACAATATTGATAGGTAGGTCTCCAACGACCATTTCTACAATAATACCTCATATCTCCAATACAAGCTGCGGACCCCTCTTGTTGACATGGACCCATATCTTCAATAGAACGATATTGTGGCCATGTTGGTATATTATCACTCTGACAATATTCGTAGGTAGGTTTCCAACGACCATTTCTACAATAATACCTAATATCACCAATACAAGCTGTGGACCCTTCTTGTTGACATGGGCCCATATCTTCAATAGAACGATATTGTGGCGAAAGCTGTGGACCATAACGATATTGTGGCCAAGTTGGTGTATTATCACTCTGACAATATTCGTAGGTAGGTCTCCAATGACCATTTCTACATACAAAATACATATCACCAACACAAGTTCTGGACCCTTCTTGTTGACATGGGCCTATATCATCAGGAAAAGAACCATATTGCCAAGTCATCAAAGTCACTTCCTTTTATTTTTTTTAAAACATATATATAACCATCAGATAACTTTGACCACTTTACAAAAAAATAATGTTCAGTCTTATTCAGCATTTCCAGGTAAGAAAGTGTTCATTGCACCTTGGAGGTTACATCATATTCTAAGTTATGAAATGGAAATGATTACTATTGGGCCATCCTTTTCGTATTGACATAATTAGGCCAGATGGCACTCAGGAAGGCGAGGGGAGGATAAATGTCTTTTGTAGGGGAATTGAACGTATAAACAACACTTTTTTAAGAGTGAGATGGAAGAATATTTTTTCTGTGATGTTGAGGAGCTTTACATGCCACGAACAATCATAGTGAATAACACGTATGATCATCACTCAACTGCTGATGATCATTTGTTTTACCCACGAGCTACAATTTATCGACAAAAAATTGTAGCTCGTGGGTTTATCGAGAATGCTGAAATATTTCTACACGGAGGAAAAAGTTTATTTTATTTGATTCCATTCTTCT
Organism: Lysinibacillus sp. G1-3; assembly: GCF_056322905.1. Classification (NCBI taxonomy): domain Bacteria; kingdom Bacillati; phylum Bacillota; class Bacilli; order Caryophanales; family Bacillaceae; genus Lysinibacillus; species Lysinibacillus sp. G1-3. The sequence goes on along the minus strand of NZ_JBWHYQ010000035.1, from coordinate 4,708 downwards.
CGTAAAAGGCCAAATAAAACTACATCATGAAATTGACCGAAACGGAAAAGTTCATTTCTTAAAATACCTTCTTTTGTAAAGCCACATTTTTCATAAGAACGAATAGCTCCTTTATTGAAGCAGAAAACCTGAAGCTTGATTTTATTAATAGAAATATAATTAAAAATAAAGTGAATAAGAGTTTTCATAGCATCCGTTCCAAGCCCTTTACCATGCCATTGTTCTCCAATTGAAATGCCTACAGAGCAAGTACTGTTCTTCCAGTTGATTCCGTAGACAGCACAGGAACCGATAAGCTCATTTGACGACTTTTCGAATATGCCGAAGAAAAACTCCTCTTTTTTTCCACTAATACTTTGAAAGAATGAGGAATGATCCTCAAAGGTATTTGGAAAGGGAATGTCGTCATTAGCCAGTAACAACGTCTTCAGTTCACTTTCAATTTTTACAAATGCTTCTTGGTCGGAGGAAGTCATTTGCTGTAATGTAATAGCTTGACCTGTAAGAAATTCTTTAAAATAGTTTTCCATTTGTTTTCTCCCTTGTTCAAGAGCTGCAGTTAGAGTTTACAACCCTAGGATTATTTGTTGTTTAAACAAAACATCTACTGCACTTTTCGCACTCATTCACTCAACTCCTTATGTATAGATAACTTTATAGTAGCATTTTTGGTTATTAGTGGAAATGATATTTTTGTTCAAGTCTGTTGAATAGGGAAATAAAAGGTTATCTGTGACTGGAAGAATGATATTTGTTGATATTATCAACTAGACGATATGGTGATCGTTTTAATAATGTTTAGGGAAACACTTGATTTTATTTATTATTTTGAAGGGCGCCAATTTGTCTGAATGTCTACATCTTGTTGCTCCATCCAGTTAAGAAATTCCTCTGTACATTGAATATTGTAGTCTAACACTGCTTCATACACATAAATTGAAGGAAGTACTATGGATTTCTTAAGAAGTTCTTCTTTAATCGTTAAAATATACTTTCGACTTTCATTTGTTAAGGAATCGTTCATTAACGATACTAAATCTCTTGATAGAGGGCCCTCTCGTGTTTCAGAAAACAGCCACATATCAATATTCCAAATTTCTGATGGCATTTGCTCATATTGTATTTTAAAATAGATACCATTAAATGGTGTTTTCAAATAATTACGATACTTTAATTCCAAAACTTTCGGATTGCTAGTTAAATCAGCTAATATCGCCATAGCTTCTGCTGCATTAGGGTGAGTACAAAATGTTTCGATATCGATATCGTGATCCACTAGTAAATCATATGCTGTAGCGCCGACCACATAAGCTTGTCCAATGGTATTCCATTTTTCTAGCAGCTTCAATTCTTCTAAAATGAGCACGGCAGTTTCTTTTCGTTTTTGAGCTCTCTCTAATAATTTCAATTTGAACACCTTCTCTAAAATAATTTTCTAAATTATGTTAGAATACATTATATTTTCTGTTTTTTTAATATATTATAATAGAAATATAAGATATGAAATGTGTACTTTTGATTCGTCTGTGGCGATTATTTTGTGTGGCAAAAGTAATGGGACAGTTACAATTATGCCAAGGTAGAACGACGACTTAAGATGGAAGGGGGAGCTTTGATGAGATTGAAATTTTATGAAAAAAAAGATGATTTCTTAATTGAACGATATACGATCACAGAGGAGCAACTTCGCTATACGATGTCTCCGAAAGAGAGTATTGAACTAGTAAAGAAGGACAAAAATCGCCATGCCGTTCTTGTTTTTGATGAAGATAAGCTCGTGACATTCTTTGTGTTACATGAAAAAGAGGGCGTTACGCCATATTCCTCAAATGAACAGGCTATATTAATCCGTGCCTTTTCAACAGACTATTATGAACAGGGAAAAGGCTATGCGAAAGCAGCATTACAGCTTTTGCCAGACTTTGTTTTAGAGCATTTTCCAACTATTAATGAGCTTGTGTTAGGGGTTAATCTACCGAATACTGCCGCACAGTCACTTTATAAAAAATGCGGATTTGTCGATGAAGGAAAGATGGCAAAAGGGTTTAGGGTTGAGATTAAAGTGATGAGTTATTACATAAGAAAAATTAACAGCTAAATGCTTGATAGAAAAACATTGATGAACCTACTTAATTTTGAACAAAAGTCTTCTCGCATCTAAAGAATGAGGTGAACAAAATGACGCAATTGGTGGAAGCACGTATGGAGCATCTCGATGAAATATGTGCGATTGATCAAGAAGTAATTGGAGATTATTCAAGAAGCGGATATTTGCGTACAGCCATTAACGAAAAACGTTGTATCATTCAACAAACAGAAAAAGGGATTGGCGGTTTTCTTATTTTTACGAATGATTTCTTTGAGAACTGCTTCATCGCATTAGTTATTGTGAAGCCCTCCGAGAGAAGAATGGGCATTGCCACAGCGTTACTAGCTTTTTATGTAGAAATGGCAGCAACTCCAAAAATCTTTTCTTCTACTAACCAATCCAATACTAGTATGCATAAGGTATTTGAAACGGCAGGCTTTATAAAAAGTGGGTGTATAGAAAACTTAGATGAAGGAGATCCGGAAATTATTTATGTGAAATATAAATAGGGGAAAGGCATATCTCATGATAAGGTTTCTGCTGCGAGAGTTGCAACACTGAAAAGTTATTTTCATGCTAGTTCCTTAAAAGAAAATGGCTGTTATCATTCTTACTACTTAATCTTTCAGAATTTATAAACTGACTTATAACATAAAATGTTTTACAAATATTCCTATATATTTTCAATCAAATATCTTAATAACAAAAAGCTTTAAATCTTCGCTAAAGAAAAAATGTCACTAAACGACGCTTTAGGTGTATTCATACTCCATTAATTATCCTAATTTTTTGATATAATTTCATTTAATGCGTTAAATCGTATCGTTTATTCCATTAAAGGGCACGATTGTGAAACTTAAAATAAAAGGGATACTACATATTTAGCATATATAATATGTAGCATCCCTGATTTTTTACGATCTAGACCTTGATAAGGTATGATAACCACGATTATCTATGGGGCCCCAAGCTTTAGAAACAAATTTTGATAAAACTAGTACCCAAGGATGATTAAAACCGTTGAAATTAGGCTCCGCACTTTTGGTTGTATTGAAAGGACCGACGCCACAATATACCCAAAGGAGCAACTATTCTTCAGACCCACCCTGGTGACCTGCATAGTTGCCCTCACCGGGATCAAGATCAATGACTATGCGGTGCGGAACTGCCATTGCATATTGATGCTCGCAGCGCCAACGCATCTCCTCTGTAAAACCAATCGTTTCTCCATCTGTAATAATATCACCTTGATTAAACAAATAATAAGCAAAGTTAGTCAAGCAGCCTGCAACCTCATTGGTATCCATATCATAGAAGTGGCATTGCACATCAGGGATGCCTAGTGCAGCAAGCCCAATGGAATCCATGAGACCTTCCTGGCGTTCACTGCCAGTACCCTCAACATTGTAGAACCGAATGTTCAATGCTCCATACAACATTTCGCCCTCATCAACAGCAGCCAAAAACACGGATGGCTCGACCAACTTATTGCTTTCTCTAAAATAAATCGCAGCGCAAGGGACCGTTTCCACTATTGCACGAAGAACATTCGTATGTAGCTCCAATCTTTTTTTTGGCTCCAGTCCAGATGCCATCATATCGACAAGTAACAACGCGTGACTACACTCTTGCAACGTTTGGCCTGCTTCATTCCAATGCCAACTTTGCTGCAAAGCGGCTTCGTAATCAGATATCGGACCTATATTCATGCCAGTAAGCGTTGTTTGTGCAGGCATTTCTCCTTCTGAATATTTCACCATATAATTCAAATGAAAGAAGTGAAGCATTTCTCCTTTCTCATGTTGCTCATAGGGCTCCCATACTGCCAGCGACCCACTCTTTTCATTTTGTGGTCGATCTGTTTTCCCCATGTATTGTTCTATCTTGCAGTAGAGTAGTTCTCGGTCCACAACTGGCTTTTCTTTAAACAGCAGTTCAATAGCATAAACTCTAGCAAATCCGAAGTCTTTCTCTTGCTCTATGATTTCATTCATAAGGCACTCTCCTTCAATCTGTATTGTTTTCTTAATCATATATTGATGTGTTCATCAACTTCATCAAGAATACAAGAAAAATTACCAACCGCCCATCATACTTTTTCCCTATCATTGCCAATTGTGAGTGTCTATATGTTTTACATCTTTAAAAAAATGATTGAGTTTAACATATGGTTTTGAAATGATTTGTATTATGCAATCGGACGAGATTGTTGGCAATTCTAGAGAAGATGAAATTTTATTGAAAAGGAGCGAACTTCAATGTTACCAATTGAGTATCGTATTGAAAATGAAGATGATTTTAAAAAAATAGGAAGAAACCGTATTTGATACCCAATAGTTTGATAAATAATTCTGTATGTGAGGAATTTCGTATTCCACAATCGGGCGCTTTTCTTGAATAAGAGGGCGTCTTTTGGAATGCCTCAACTTATAACCTGGCCTAAAAAAGTTAGACATATATAATAAAGTCACTTTTAAGACCTGATTCCGGAACTGATATGCTCCCTATTAAGTAGACAGATTAAAAAATAAAATCTGTTTATCTAAGGGGAGTATTTTTTATGGGGCGAAGCAAACATCCACTCGAGTTAAAACTACATATCCTTCAATTGTTCGAAGA
>NZ_JBWHYQ010000034.1:0-28372 GCF_056322905.1 Lysinibacillus sp. G1-3 | reverse complement strand
AGCTCAAATTGTTTTGCTGGCATCATGTTTGATGTCCAAAATTTTGTTTCGTTCACCAACTCAAGGTTAGTTACTAAAAACTTTATTGATTACGTTTTGCTTGTTCAGTTTTCAAGGTTCATTTCGTCACCATTTCTCCAACAGCAACTCTTATATAATATCACGTCTCGAACTCGATGTCAACAACTAAATTATTTAATTTAAAATTCATTTGTTTAACAACCGTTATCTTAACGACTCTTATTACTATACCACAATATTTTTTATTTGCAAGTGTTTTATAAAAAAAAGATTAACGCAGTTATTCCTAGTACACCCGGAATACCTAATATTGCAATAGTGAACACTGAGAATAGATTAATTGGCACTTCATAGCCTGCATATCCTATACCTAAGTGAATAATAAATAATAGTAGAAAGGCAAAAGCAAATCTAAACCAAAACACAGACATTCCTTCTAATATTTTACCCATCTTGGCATGTCTTATTATTATATAAAGAAAAAGAAGCACTATAGGCACACCAACACTCATAATTACTAACCACGACATATGGTTTCCCCCTTAAATATAATTATGAAAGTTTATGTTTCCTATTTTGCTTCTATGAATATCAATTATGACTCGGAAAAATTATAGCTGTCTCTTTGCTTTCGCTACAGAAAACATTTACTGATTTCCGATTCCGTTACCATTAACGCATTTCAGCGGATGTTTGGACACCCGCTGAAATTTTAAAAAACTATTATTTAATTAATACTCTCCGAATTCTAGCTTCCTTGAATAAATAAAAATGTATACTCTCCGCTACTTTTCGTTGAACAATTGCTTCTAAATCATAATCATCTATTAGTTCTTCAATTATCTTCGCTTGCTGTAAATCCTCTTTTGTTTCTTTTATAAGACTCACAAGCTTGTCATCGAATTCTTTTTTTAATTTTCCCTTACTGCGGAAGAACATATTAATCCCTCACTCACAATTCTCGGCGACCTTCCATTGCCTTCGATAACGTTACTTCATCTGCATATTCTAAATCCCCACCTACTGGTAGACCATGAGCGATTCTTGTTGTTCGAATACCAGATGGCTTCACTAGACGAGAAATATACATAGCTGTTGCCTCGCCTTCAATAGTCGAATTCGTGGCTAAAATAAGTTCCTGAACAGTCTCATCTTGCAAACGAACTAGCAGGGAAGCGACATTAATATCCTCTGGACCAACACCATCCATAGGTGAAATAGCTCCCTGTAATACGTGATACATACCATTGAAATCACGCATTTTCTCCATTGCAATCACATCTTTTGTATCTTGAACAACACAAATAATAGAATGATTTCGTTGTTTGTCGGTACAAATATGGCATGGATCTACATCAGTTATGTTGCCACATACGGAGCAGTAGCTTAAATTTCGTTTAGCATCAATTAATGACTTTGAAAAGGATAGAACGTCATCCTCTTTCATTGTTAATACAAAAAACGCCAGACGGGCCGCGGTTTTCGGCCCGATACCTGGCAATTTCATAAAACTATCAATCAGTTTCGATATTGGTTCTGGATAGTACATTTATTTACCTCCTAGAACGGAAGGTTCATGCCCTGAGTGAATTTCCCCATTGTTGCATTCGTTTTTTCATCTACTTTTTTCAGCGCTTCATTTGCAGCAACAACGATTAAATCTTGTAGCATTTCGATATCATCTGGATCTACAACTGATGGATCAAGACTTACTTCTACGATTTCACGTTGACCAGTTACACTTACTTTTACCATACCGCCACCAGCTGCGCCTTCAAATTGCTCTGCATTTAAAGCCTCTTGAGCCTCCATCATTTCTTTTTGCATCTTTTGCATTTTTTTCATCATACCTTGCATATTTCCCATTCCACGCATAAACATATTCCTCCTAAATGATTAGTCTTCAACAATTTCAATAAAATCTTTACCAAACAGCTTTTCTGCTTCCGTCACAAGTGGATCTTGTGACGCAAGTGGTTGAGCATCGTCGATAAATGGCCCATCCGGCATTTCTGCAGGTGGCGGCTCTAATAACTCTACTTCAGGATCATTCTCATCCTGAGACTTTTTCTGCTGCTGTAAGCCATGATCACGAATAAACTCTTCACGTAATTTTAACCAAGCATCATCAGGTGTACAAAGCATCTCATACATAGTACCTGTTTGCCCTGCAATTAATTGTGTAAATTGAGCTTTTAGGGCTTGATTATCAGCAACCATTTGACAATGAATATCATACTTGAATTTTAACACAAAAGCACTTGAAGATGCCGCAACAGGTTCAGCCTCTGCTAAAAGAGCTGATTGAGATTTTTGCATTTGGTTTAATGCCTGCGCCCAAACTGATTTGATACGTTGCACATCTTGCTTTGTAGCATCCTTTAGCACCTCTTGAATACGACCCGTCGGTGCTTTATAGCCATTTGGATTTTTTGCTCGTGGACGTTGCTCTTTTGGCGTTTGCGTCGCTTGCACAGAAGCACCTGTTTGCAATTGGGCTGATAGTTGTTGCACCATCTGCTCAAGTGCCACAATTTTTTGAGCGAGCTCAGGACTCATAGCTACCTCACCTGAAGCAGTAGTTTGACCAACTGCCCCTCCCGAAAATTGCACCATTTTAAGTAACGCTGTTTCCAAGTAAATCTTTGTATGGTGGGAGAACCGCATTTCTTGCTGTGTTTTCGCCAAAATATCAATGTAGCCATATAGCAGATCGGGTGCAAAATCATGCGCTAATGTAAATACTCGCTCCTCTGGTGATACTAGCTCTAATAATTCAGCCAAATCCTCACTCGTTTGCAGTAATAATAAGTCACGGAAAAATGTAATCAGGTCCTCTGAAAGACGAAGTGGATCTTTCCCATCCGCAATAAGCTGCTCTAATAACGCAAGCATTTGTGCGACATCTTTTACTTTTAGAGCTTCTGCTAATTCATAGAAAACTTCCTGACTAATAGAACCTGTTACAAGCAATGTGTCCTCTAGCTTCAACATTTCCCCGCTGAAAGATACAACCTGATCTAATAAACTTAAAGCATCACGCATACCACCAGCTGCTGATTGTGCGATTACCTTTAAACCTTGTTCCTCAAATGGTAACTCAATATCCTCTAATACAACTTTCATGCGCTCAATAATATCATTGGTTGAAAGACGCTTAAAATCAAAGCGCTGACAACGTGAAATGATCGTTGCAGGCAATTTATGGGGCTCTGTCGTCGCTAAAATAAATACAGCATGAGAAGGTGGTTCTTCTAATGTCTTTAAAAGTGCATTGAAAGCACTGGTAGAAAGCATATGCACTTCATCAATGATATACACTTTATATCTGCTACTAGCAGGAGCAAATCGAACTTTCTCAATGATGTCACGTATTTCTTCAACGCGTGAATTAGACGCAGCATCAAATTCAATAACATCTGGATGAGAACCATCTGTAATACTCAAACAAGTAGCACATTCGTTACAAGGCTCATTTGATGGTGCCTGCTCACAATTTAAAGCCTTTGCAAAAATTTTAGCTGTGCTCGTTTTCCCGGTACCACGTGGGCCAGAAAATAAATAAGCATGCGTTGTTTTATTTGCTAGGAGAGCATTTTGTAGCGTTCTTTTGACATGTGCTTGACCAGACATTTCTCTAAATGATTGTGGTCGATACACACGATAAAATGCTTGATACGTCAATGGTTTCCTCTCCTCTTCTTCATTATATAGAATAGTTCTATTATAGCATTTGCTTCATTATTTATAAAATAGTGTCATCGTTTTTCTAAAAATTCAGGACGATTGTTTTTTCACCAGATCTACTTATAAAGGAGGCTGATGCATTTCTTATGTACCCATCCTACCCGTCGCCTTGTACAGTTTGTAGCTTCTTTAAACGTTCTGGAAACTGCCCCTCCGTCTAAAGAATCTAATGAATAGTAAAAACAACTTGTGAAAATAATAAAAAAACGCATCCGCCTTTTGGACGGATGCGTTTGAATTGGCAATTTAATGCCGTGCACCTTTCTTCGACAGCCGCACATAAGCGTTACTCTTGTCGTTAGCTCAGATTAGGCAACCCCGCGGCACATGAATAAGACCACTTAATGCTGCTTCCTTCCGGACCTGACATGGTTCATGGGTATCCATTGCGCAGGACCCAATCGTCAACACTACGTGCAAAAGGCAGACCAAACAATACGGACAGCCTCGAAAAAGGAATTCAGTCTCGCTAGAGCGGATTGCGAGTTACAGGACACCGCTACCTTCCCACCTAGCACGGCAATAACTAGTATACTGACTGTTTTCATAAATTGCAACTTAATACGCATAATATTTGTGTGGAATATTCTATCAGTACTGTAAAAAAGAAATTATTAATCAATTATGCCTCGGCATAATTGCGTCCAGAATCGGCTTTGTGCTTAGGTCTGCGTGAGGGCCGACACGATGCCGGTCATTTCGGTAATGCCACAGGACGTGGCGTTTTTACCGATGCCGATCAGTTAGCCGTTATCGCATGGGTGCGATGATTTTAGGCTAACATCCTATATTGAACTCCTTTCCGAACCCGAGACATCCGTCGGAGGCTTTCAGCCAACAGATGTTTTTCGCGCGAAAGCGCAGCGTCAGCGACACAGCATGATGTTGGTCACAGATAAATTGCCACAGGACGTGGCGTTCTTAGACTAAGTTCCTCTATTTCAGCGGGTGTTTGGACACCCGCTGAAATAAGTTAAAAAAAATCAAAAAAACTGTTGACGAGAATTTTAAAATATGATAAATTTATTTTTGTCGATGAGACAACGCAACAGAACAACATGGAGGTATACCCAAGTCTGGCTGAAGGGATCGGTCTTGAAAACCGACAGGCGGGTAACACCGCGCGGGGGTTCGAATCCCTCTACCTCCTCCAGTTTTAAAATTCCGACTACGAATGTAGCCGTTTTTTTTTGCCTAAAAATTATATGTAACACTTATTAGATGCCACTTCCGCTTAGGGTGTGGTATTTTTTATTGTAAATTACGATTTTATAACCGATTCATTATGCCTCAGCATAATTGCGTCCACAATCGGCTTTGTACTTAGGTCCGACAAGATGTCGGTCATTTCGGAAATGTCACAGGACGTGGCGTTCTTAGAACAAGTTCCTCTATCTCAGCGGATGTTTGGACACCCTCTGAAAGAAGTTAAATATCTATACCCCTTTCATCTCAAAGTCGCATTCTGGCAAACACAACGTCAAAAGTAGTGGTACAATTACTTTTATTTCTAACACGCAAACGAGTTCTTTAGCATTTCTTTTCTTTGCTATACTGCTCTGTTAATATTGGGAGGATTTTTTATGCATTCGAAATTTTACATATATCGTGCTTCCCTCACTTGGATTTTCACAATTGCACTGTTAACTGCTGTCGGTAGTGAGATTAAAATAATGCCTTTCTCGAATACAACTTTTCGTTTCGGATTAGGAAGCATCATTTTCTTTTTATGCACTTTACTTAGACCTACACCAATCATTTTGGCTGGATTTACTACAAGCATCGTAACAACCATTTTCCGAGTTATCATTAATTACTCTTTACATGATGTTCCATTAGTCGATAGTTTACTAATACATTTACCCGCTGCTACATTTTATATATCGTTCGCAGTATGCCTACAAATTCTAAGTATTCATCAATATAGAGAAAAACCACTATTGCTTGGATTACTAGTTGCGTTTAGTGAAGTATTCAGTAATTTAGTGGAACAACTATTTCACTTTATTATAAATTCTTATACTTTTTTACTCCTCCCTGATTTACTTATACTTTTAGCAGTTGCTTTATTACGTAGCTTTTTTGTTGTTGGTATTTATAGTTCCATTTTAATTGCTGAGCAAAAAAAACGGGTTCAGGAAATGCTTACAATCGGCTCAGATTTATATGTTGAGACACTTTATTTAAAAAAATCTATGAACCATATAGAAGCAATTACAGCTAGTGGATTTGATTTATATCGACAATTAAAATCACTAGGCTATCGTGCGGAAAGTTTACAGGCACTCCATATTGCCCAGGAAATTCATGAAGTAAAGAAGGATTCACAACGCATTTATGCAGGTATTTCTAAAATTGTTGGTGACAAGAGCTTTGACTCACTCAGATTATCAGAATTATTACATTTTATCGAAGATGGCAACAGTAAATACGCAGAATTTTTAAAGAAAGAAATTGAGTTTATACTAAATATTGATATCGATTTTCAAACGAAAGAACATATTGCTTTGCTTGCGCTTTTGAATAATTTAACAGCCAATGCTATTGAAGCAATCGAGAATCAAGGTATCATTTCTATTGCCATTCAGCAGCAACAGGATGATACTGTAATCACAGTATGTGATAATGGGAAGGGAATTCCACACAGTAATCTCTCTATTATTTTTGAACCTGGATACACTACAAAATACAATGTAGACGGTGTCGCAGCAACAGGTATTGGGCTTTCACACGTTGTTGAATTAGTAAATAAATTAAATGGTTCAATATCCGTTGATTCAAACAATCAAAACACGATGTTTAAAATTAAAATTCCTACGCAAACTATTCAAACAGGAGAGACTTAAATGAGGTATTTTATTGTAGATGATGATCGAGCAAGTCGGGTCATGTTAAAACAAATTATTGAAGATAGTGGTTTAGGTACAGTAATTGGTGAAGCACGCAATGGTGAGGACGCTATTCCACAAATTTTAATGACACAGCCAGAGTTTGTACTGATTGATTTGCTTATGCCTAAGCTTGATGGAATAGCAACAGTCGAGCAACTTATTCAAAATCGTTTTGAGGGACAATTTGTTATGATTTCTCAGGTAGTGAATAAGGAGATGGTAGGTGAGGCCTATGAGCAAGGTATTGATTTCTTTATTCATAAGCCAATAAACCGTATTGAGGTTGAAAATGTTTTACGTAAAACAACTGAACAATTTCGTCTAAAAAACTCATTACTTATAATTCGCCAATCACTTACAAATATTGATCTAAGTGAACAAATAAATCATAAAGCAACGTCACGTGATCATATTCAATCTATCTTAAATGATATGGGTATCGTTGGTGAAATCGGAAGCGAAGATATTATAGCTATCATCGAAACATTGCTTGCTCATCAGCACAAAATTGCACCACTACCTCCATTAAAGGAGCTTTATGAGGAAATTGCAGCTGTCACAAAGGCTACACCAGATGAAATTTTGAAGGAAAGTAAAGCCATTGAACAGCGTGTGCGCCGTACTATATTAGCAGCGATGATAAATCTCGCCAATTTAGGTGTCGTAGATTATACGAACTCGGAATTTGAATATTATGCACCTCGATACTTTGACTTTAAAGAAATTCGTCAGCTTATGACTCAGATAGAAGATCACGAAAATCGTAAAGCAAAAGTTAATATTAAGAAGTTTATTCAGGTGTTATATTCAGACATTTTAACAAAAGTAAATTAATTTTCTCGGATTTTGTCGGATTCCATAAGTCCTCCGTATTATTAAAATAAGGCAAGTCCTAAAAACTTAATATTAGGGGGTACTAAAGTTTTGAAGAAGAAATTTAGAATCAGTTTAGCCACTCAAATTTTAGTTGGTTTGATTTTAGGGATTATTGTTGGCGGTATCTTTTACGGAAACCCCAAAATTGAAACATATTTACAACCTTTAGGTGATATTTTCCTTCATCTAATTAAAATGATTGTTGTACCGATTATTATTTCAACATTAATCGTTGGTGTTGCCGGAACTGGAGATATGAAACAGCTCGGACGATTAGGTGGTAAATCACTTATTTACTTTGAAGTTATTACAACAGTAGCAATTGTAGTTGGTTTACTATCTGCAAACTTGTTCCAACCAGGCGCAGGTCTAAACATGAACGAACTTTCTCAAGGAGATATTTCGAAATACGTTGCTACTACAGAAGAAGTACAGCATGAAGGACCATTTGATATTATTGTAGGCATTGTACCAACAAATATCATTCAGTCAATGGGTGAAGGCGATATGCTTGCTATCATCTTCTTCTCAGTTATTTTTGGTTTAGGGGTAGCTGCCGTTGGCGATCGAGGTAAACCAGTATTAGACTTCTTCCAAGGGGTAGCAGATGCTATGTTCTGGGTAACGAACCTCGTAATGAAATTCGCTCCACTTGGGGTATTTGGTTTAATTGGTGTAACCGTTTCCAAATATGGATTCGCTTCACTAATACCACTTGGCAAACTTGCTATACTTGTTTATGCAACAATGCTATTCTTTATCTTTGTCGTTCTTGGTCTTGTGGCAAAATTCACGGGTATCAATATTTTCTTCTTAATTAAGGTACTAAAAGATGAGCTAATTTTAGCGTTCTCAACGGCAAGTTCTGAGGCTGTGTTACCACGAGTTATGATGAAAATGGAGAAACTAGGTGCTCCAAAGGATATCGTATCCTTTGTTATTCCAACCGGTTACTCCTTTAACTTAGATGGTTCTACATTGTACCAAGCTATTGCTGCATTATTTATCGCTCAAATGTACGGTATTAACCTAAGCATTGGTGAGCAAATTACGTTAATGCTTGTATTAATGGTTACATCTAAAGGGATTGCAGGTGTTCCAGGGGTATCCTTCGTTGTACTTCTAGCAACTCTAGGTACTGTCGGCATTCCAGTTGAAGGTTTAGCATTCATCGCAGGTATCGACCGTATTCTTGATATGGGACGTACAGTCGTTAACGTAATTGGTAACTCACTTGCGTCATTAGTTATGGCGAAATGGGAAGGCCGTTTCGATACAGACAAAATGAAAAATTACTTTAAAGAAAATGAAAATTTAGCATAAAGATCAAAAAAACCTCACGATGTACGGATGGCATCGTGAGGTTTTTTTTATTTTGTTAGAACTTTATCTAAATAAGCAATAATAGATTCTTTTCCATTTGTATGCGCCTCTTGTGCGCGTATTTCATCTTTTTCAATCTTTACCTCAGCAGCTGCAATAATACGCTCTGCATCTTCCTGTGGCACGACAACGACACCGTCCACATCCCCAATAATATAATCACCAGGACGAACAGAAACGCCCCCAATAGCAATAGGAACATTTACTTCCCCACCACCATTTTTATAGCCAGCTGCTACCGTTGTGCCAATTGAAAACACAGGAAAGTCCAGCTCGCGAATTGCTGCGATATCACGAATAACACCATCAACGACAAGGCCCTGTACACCAATACCTTTCGCCAACGAAAGAACAAAATCACCGGCAACTGCACGATTGGTATTCCCTTTCGCATCGATTACTAATATATCTCCCTCTTTAGCAGCTCGGATTGCTTCTAATACTGCACCATTTTCGCCATCTGGTAAACGCACTGTTACCGCACGGCCAGCAATTTTATAATGATCTGCTAACGGTTTAATAGCACTACGTAAATTCGTATGTCCCCCTGTCGCATCTGAAACTGCAGTCGTTGGCAAATGCTTAAAACTTACTTCTACCTTTGTCATCCATAACACCCCTATTATGATTTATGAAAGCTTACACAATTATTGTAAATAAAACTCATCCACTATTTCAATATATATCAGAAAATTATGTAAATAAAACAATTGAAGGGGTACTTATGGTATAAAAGACATTTGTAGAAAGAAGTTAAATTATTTTGATAAAATGCCTAGATTGTTCATCCAATGCCTCTGCAGCAGTAGCGATTTCAGCAAAATCATTCGTTGTTACATTAATTTGACCATTTGTTTTTTCAACTTTTTCGGCTATACGCGTGATACTCTCAGTGACTTGTCCTATCTCTCGCTCAATGCCCTCAACATTATCTTTTACTTCTGAAATAGATTGCTCCACCCTTACAGAAAGTTTTCTAACCTCTTTTGCTACAACATCAAAGCCTCGGCCATACTCACCAGCTCTTGCTGCTTCAATAGCTGCATTTAGTGCAAGTAAGTTTGTCTGAGAAGCAATTTCTTGAATGGTTTTTACAATCCCTTTAATAGATTCAGCTTGCTTCTGTAGCTGCGCAAGATTTCTCACATTATCGGCAGACTCTTGTGAAACCTCTTTCACTGTTTCCAGTAAATCCTCGTTATTTAGAATACCAGCCTCCGAACGGCCATGAAGCTCTTTAGACATGACCTTTAATGTATCAGCTACACTAACAATTTCATTTTGACGTTCAGTAATATTTGTTGCAATTTTCGAAACGCCAATCACCCTTCTTGAATTATTAGCAAAGACAGGCATATAAGTAGCCTCAAGCCAAATTCTATTACCTCTTGCATCCATTCTTTCGATTTTATCCTGATAGCTATTACCAGCAACTAAGTTTCGCCAAAACTTCCCGTATTCTTTACTATTTGCAAATTCCGGTAAACAAAAATCCTTATGATCTTTTCCTATCATTTCTTCAACTTTATAGCCTAATGTTTTAGCAAAAAGTTCATTTACATAAGCAACTTTATGGTCCATATCAAAACGGATAATGGCTATATTTCGTTCAATTGCCAACACTACTTGATCATCGGTAACTTTTGTATCTATTGCCTGCATAACCTACACCTCTTTCATTGTATTAGCGAACTAAAATTTTTATAGTAATGAGCCTAACAAAAATATTTATTGCAGAAAAAACATGGGTATATATTACCCATGTTTTTTTAATAAACTTAATACTTCCTCCGCTGTAGTAGCTACACGAATAAGTGGCTGTTGTTCTGTTCGTATAAAACCTTCCTCAAGCATTTTCTGAAAGTGTTGTAAAATCGCATCATAAAAGCTATTTACATTATATAGGATTACAGGTTTTTCATGTAATCCTATTTGTGCCCACGTAAATACCTCAAAATATTCATCCATTGTTCCACCACCACCTGGTAAAGCTATAAAAGCGTCTGCTAGCTCTACCATTTTGGCTTTACGTACATGCATAGACTCCACAAAATGAATTTCTGTTAACGAGGCATGTGCTATTTCCCGCTTCTGCAAATGAGTTGGCATCACGCCTATAACCTCTCCGCCAGCTTCTAATACTGCATCTGCTATTTTTCCCATCAGTCCTGTTTTCGAACCACCATAAACAACACCATGACCATTTTGAGCTAATACAGTCCCTAATTCGGCTGCCCTCTCTGCATAAATTGGATTTATGCCTAAGCCTGAACCACAATACACTGCTATTCTTATAACAATCCCTCCTAACCAAAAGACGTGACACAATAGCTACATATTGTCTCACGTCTTTTGATCATTTATTTTCTTCAATTGCTGTTTCTGCCCGGCGAATCGCTTTTGGCCAGAACGCAAAGCTTCCCTTACTATATGTTACATTTTTAAGCATAGTTTATTTCTTATTTACGTAAATAACTTGTTTGTGCCTGCTGCTCAGCTTTCGGCCAGAAAAAAATTTATCTTCCTATTGTAGAAATATAAGCTTTAGCAAAACCTTTTATTTACGTAAATGACTTGTTTGTTTTAACATATGACTGATACGGCTCACAATTGATTCAATTGCTTCAGGATTTTTTAATAAATCATAATCATTAATATCTAAACGTAGAACCGGGCATGAATTAAAATTATTAATCCAGTTCTCATAGCGATCATGCATTTCAATCCAGTAATCATGCGGTGTTTGTTGCTCCATTGAACGTCCACGCTCTTGGATACGACCAATTACATCGTCAATTGGCCCCTCTAGATAAACAAGTAAATCTGGATGAGGGAAGTATGGTGTCATCACCATCGCATCAAATAAATTTGTATACGTCTCATAATCTGTTGGGCTCATTGTACCTTTGTCATAGTGCATCTTCGCAAAAATCCCTGTATCTTCGTAGATTGAGCGATCTTGAATAAACCCGCCGCCATATTCAAAGATTCGCTTCTGCTCCTTAAAACGCTCAGCTAAAAAATACACTTGTAAATGGAAGCTCCATTTTTCAAAGTCCTCATAAAATTTATCTAAATATGGATTCGTATCCACCTTTTCAAAAGAGGTACGAAAATTTAGCGCCTCTGCCAACGCTTTTGTCATCGTTGATTTCCCTACACCAACCGTACCAGCGATTGTAATGACCGTTTGTGGTGGAATATCGTATTTCTCTCTCAAATTCATTGTTGCAAACTCCTTTGTTGTAACGTGTCCTTTATTGTTTGTAAAACATGTGTCAAATCATTTGGATTTTTTACGAAATCAAGCTGATCACCATTAAATCGAATAATAGGAATTTCAGGGTGCATTTTCTCAAAATGCTCGATAAAAGAATGATAATCTGCCACCAGTTGCTCCATGTAATCTCGCGAAATCATTTTTTCAAATTCACGACCACGCATCGCAATACGTTTCATCAACGTATCAACACTGGCATGTAAATAAACAACTACATTAGGTACAGGCATATCTTTCGTTAATATTTTATAAATTTTCTCGTATTTATCATACTCAGTTGATGCCAATGTACGCTTTGCAAATATTAAATTTTTAAAAATATGGTAGTCCGCTACAACAGGTTTATCATGCGTTAAACGGAAACTTTTTATATCCGATAATTGTTTATAGCGATTACATAGGAAGAACATTTCCGTTTGGAAGCTCCATTCCTCAATGTTTTCATAAAACTTATTTAGAAAAGGGTTTTCGTCTACTATTTCTTTTAATAGATGGTAATTAAATGCCGCCGCAATCTCTTTCGATAAAGAGGTTTTACCAACACCAATCGGACCTTCTACCGTAACAAATGGAACCGTCACCAGAAGCTCCTCCTTTATGTTCTATGGATTCTATCATCAATTACCTCGTCTTCGAGGTTTTTTTATAATCAGTGCTTTTCATTGTATCATAGAGAGAAAATGAAAGACAGAATCAAACTATTTCTCTATAAAATAGGCGACAAAAAAATAGACCCACTATTGTGGATCTATTTTTAACCTTATAATTTAACTCGCTGTAAACGCAGTGCATTTAATACAACAGATACTGAACTAAACGCCATTGCTGCACCTGCTACCCAAGGAGCTAGTAAACCGACTGCGGCAATTGGAATACCTAATGTATTGTAAGCAAATGCCCAGAATAAGTTTTGTTTAATGTTGCGCATTGTTTTACGACTCATTATGATAGCATCCGCGATACTGTTTAAATCGCCTCGAATTAGTGTAATATCCGCTGCTTCCATAGCTACGTCAGTACCGGTACCGATTGCCATCCCAATATTAGCTGTCGCAAGTGCCGGCGCATCATTAATGCCATCCCCAACCATCGCCACTTTTTTACCTTGAGCTTGCAGTTTTTTCACTTCATCTGCTTTGCCTTCCGGAAGAACTTCAGCAATCACATGATTCACACCAACTTCTGCTCCGATTGCCTGTGCTGTACGTTCATTATCACCAGTCATCATAATGACAGTAATACCCATTTCTTGTAAACGACTAACCGCTTCTTTTGAAGTATCTTTCACTGTATCAGCAACTGCTACTAGACCAGCATACTGACCGTTAATCGCAGCTAACATAGCAGTTTTACCATTTTCCTCTAAATGCTCCATTGTTGGTAGAATATCATCAATATGAATACCGTATTGTTGCATCAATTTACGAGTACCGATAACAACCCCTTGACCAGATACAGTCGCTTGCACACCGTAACCTGGTATTGCTTCAAAAAATTGAACATCTCCTAGGTCAATTCCGCGATCAGTAATTCCTTGAACAATTGCTTCTGCTAATGGATGCTCGGATTGCTTCTCTGCTGCGCCAATTAACGATAAAAATTGTGTCTCGTCTTGATCCGCCGCTAATACAACATCCGTTAATACAGGTTTGCCGTGTGTCACTGTACCTGTTTTATCAACAACTACTGTATCGATGCTTTGTGTTTGCTCTAAATGCTCTCCACCTTTAAATAAAATACCAAATTCCGCCGCACGGCCAGAGCCCGCCATAATCGATGTTGGCGTTGCTAATCCAAGCGCACATGGACAAGCGATAACAAGTACTGCAATTAATACTTCTAGTGCAGGTGTAAATTCACCTGGTCGCACCCAAATAATCCAGATTAGAAACGCTACAATCGCAATACCAACAACTATTGGTACAAAAATACCTGAAATTTGGTCTGCTAAGCGTTGTATCGGCGCTTTTGAGCCTTGTGCATCTTCTACAACTTTAATAATTTGAGCTAAGGCTGTATCGCGACCAACTTTAGTTGCCGTCATTCTAATAAAACCATTTTTATTAATAGTGGAACCAAATAATAAATCGCCTTGCTTTTTATCAACAGGTAAACTTTCTCCCGTTAACATCGATTCATCGACAGCTGTTGTTCCTTCTAACACTTCACCATCGACAGGGATTTTTTCACCAGGTTTCACTAAAATAATGTCGCCAATGACTACTTCTTCTAATGGTACTTCTTTTTCTACACCTTCACGAACAACGATGGCCGTTTTTGCCTGAAGGCCCATTAACTTTTTGATTGCTTCAGAAGAGCGTCCCTTCGCTTTTGCCTCAAATAATTTACCTAATAAAATTAAAGTAATTAATACGGCACTCGTTTCAAAATATAGATGAGGGGCATGATGTGACCCCGTAGTAATAATGGCTTGATATAAACTATAAAAATACGCTGCAGAGGTACCCATCACTACAAGTACATCCATATTGGCACTACCATTGCGTAAAGCTTTGTATGCCCCAACATAAAATTGCTTCCCAATGATAAATTGAACGGGAGTGGCCAACACCATTTGTACCCACGGATTCATTAAAAATTCAGGAACATATAAAAATGATGTAAATGAAAAGTGTCCTACCATCGTCCAAAGTAATGGTAATGAAAGAATAGCCGAGAAAATAAATTTTTGCTGCTGTTGCTTGATGGCCTGTTCTCGATGATCTACTGTCTCTTGCTCATCTGCTTTTTGATGCGCTTCATATCCTAATTTTTCAACCTTCGCAATAATATCTGCAATCGTCACCTCAGATGGGTTAAACTCTATAGTTGCTTTTTCAAGCGCTAAGTTTACGTTCGCAGAGGATACACCTGCTAGTTTATTTAAACCCTTTTCTATCCGTGTAGCGCAGGCTGCACATGTCATGCCTGTTATATCGAATTCAGTTTTTTGTTTGACGACACCATAACCAAGTGCTTCAATTTTCTTTTCAAAGTCTTCTTCATTTAGTTTTGTCGGATCATATTTAATGGACGATTTTTCAAGCGCTAAATTAACCGTCGCTTGTTCTACACCATCCATTTTATTTAAACCTTTTTCTATTCGAGTTGCACAGGCTGCACATGTCATACCTGTAATTTGCAAATTCGCTTCCTTTAATTCTGAACTCATGATCATTTCTCCTCCCTACATACCAACTAGGGGTATGTGTAATTGAAAATAATAGAGTGCTACTTGAGCACCCTATTTATATTATTTAACGTCATAGCCTTGATCGTCGATTGTTTCTTTAATTTGGTCTAGAGATACTTGTGTTTCATCAAATGCTACTTCTACTAAACCATCAGCTAAGTTTACTTTTACTTGTTCAACGCCTGCTAAAGCTCCAACACTTTTTTCCACTGAGTTTACACAATGTCCACATGACATTCCTTGTACGTTTAATGTTACATTTTGCATAAAATATCTCTCCTTTTAATTTAGGTACTATATAGGGGTATATATTTATTAAAAAAAATCGAGTGTGTTGATTAATTATTTTAAAGGCTCTGATTTCCGCTACGGGCTACCCGCTTTGTCGCTGACGCTTCGCTTTCGCGCAGAGCAAGGCTTCCTACGGGCGAGCGTCGAGCCGCTTCCCTACGCTACAATCAGTTAAAATGGACATACATTAGCAAAATATCAACAAAAAACTCCTTTTATCAGCTAATGATAAACCTATAGTTTCCTAATCAACACGCCTGAAAAAACTTTTACTTCTTCATTAATTTTTGAATGGTCACTACTAATTCATCTAACACTGCTTCATCACCTTCTGATAGGCGATCCACTACACATCCCTTTAAATGACCTTCTAATAATATTTTTGCTACACTATTTAAAGCAGACTGTGTGGCAGACAGTTGCGTAATAATATCATCGCAGTAAACATCTTTGTCAATCATCCCTTTAATGCCTCGGATTTGACCTTCGATTCGATTTAAACGAGTCGTTAAATCTTTTTTTACGCGTTCAGGATGATGACTTTTTCGACACGACATACCTTCCTCTGTATGACAAACATCCTTTTTCACTATATCCTCCATACAATACACCTCCTACTCACACTCATCATACTATACCTACGAAGGGTATGCAAAGTGTAAAAAGAACTAAATAATTTTTTTATTAATGATGATGATTCGACTGCTCAGTTTTTATTGTACATAAAATTGATTGATCATGCTTATGTGCCAGTGTTTCCAACTGAATCGTTACATGCTTTATGCCCTTATGCTCAAGATTATGTTCAATTTCCCGTAATATATGCTCACCATCCGCAATTTTTAGCTGATCATCGACAACGGCATGACAAGAAAGTGCATTTGTTCCACTTGTTATTGTCCAAATGTGTAAATCATGAATGCTATGAACGCCATTTGTTTGTACAATGGTTTGTACGATTTCTTCAACGTCAACGTTTGAAGGTGTGCCTTCCATGAGAACATGGACAGCAGCCTTCGTTACATAGTAGCCGCTTCTTAATACTAATGCTGCAACAATAACACTTGCAAGTGGATCAGCCCAGCCCCAGCCAAAAAGCATTATTAACAGTGCGGCAACGATGGCCCCTACAGATCCAAGCATATCGCTTAATACGTGTAAATAAGCTCCACGCATATTTAAATTATCTTTTGTATCACTGCCACGCATCATAATCCATGCTACTAAAATATTTATCAAAAGACCGATTGTACTAATAACTAGCATGCCTGTTGTTGCTACTTCTGGTGGATTGGCAAAACGTTCTATTGCCTCATAGAAAATGAATAAAGCAATTAAAATTAAAGTCACACCATTTAATACCGCTGCTAAAATTTCAAATCGTTTATAACCGTATGTTTTACTATAGCTAGCAGCCTTTTCTCCAAATATAAAAGCAAGTAAAGCTATTGCTAATGAAATTGAATCACTTAACATATGTCCTGCATCGGATAAAAGAGCCAAACTATTTGTTAAATAGCCACCAATCGCTTCAACAACCATATAACTCGTAATAATAATAAATGATAAGATTAACACCTTTTTATTTGCGCCATGTGTATGGTCATGGCTGTGATCATGATTATGCCCCATTTCTTATCCCTCCATTAGTTCTAGTTATGTGTAGCATGCTCAATAGCTTGCATTAACAAATTCATAATGTGATCATCATCTTTTGAATAATATAAGGTTGTGCCTTCCCTTCTATATTTCACTAACCGTAAATTTTTCAAAAAACGTAACTGATGTGAAACTGTTGATTGGCCTAAATCTAAAATTTCAGCGATGTCGTTGACTGAATGCTCATCCGTACATAATAAATTCAAAATGCGAATTCTTGTCGGATCACTTAAAGCTTTAAATGTTTGAGACACGACGAATAGTGTCTCTTCGTCTAAATGTTGTTCTTTGTTATTATGAACCTCTGTATTTTGTAATTTTTCGTCCATTTAGCTTACCCCCAACTTTTATATTTATATATGAGCATGTGTTCATATATAAATATAGATGGTTGTTTTGAATATGTCAACGTTTTAACTTCTCACATAATACGGAGGAGATGGTGCCGAGACTTAATTGACAGTAGCAATTGTCAATTAAGCAGGATACACTAAATAATAAGGAGAGATCATAGTGGATATTTTTGAAACAGACCGATTGTTTATGAACAGTGCATTGGAAGAAGCTAAGAAAGCAGCTTTACTTGGGGAAGTACCGATAGGAGCTGTGCTTGTCTACGATGGGGAGATTATTGCACGTGCTCATAATTTACGAGAAACAACACAAAACGCGACGACGCACGCTGAACTAATGGTCATTCAAGAAGCTTGTAAAAAAATAGGTAGCTGGCGTCTTGAAAAAACAACACTCTATGTGACGCTTGAACCTTGCCCTATGTGTGCAGGTGCCATTTTACAATCCCGTGTGCCTCGTGTTGTATATGGTGCAAGAGATATAAAAGCTGGCTGTGTAGATTCACTCTATCGTTTATTAAACGATGCACGCTTTAACCATGAATGTGAAGTAACAGAAGGAATTTTAGCTGAGGAATGTGGACAAATCTTAACCGATTTTTTCCGAGCATTACGCGAACGAAAAAAGGCCGAGAAAAAAGCGCGACAAGCTCTAATTGTTGAAAATGAAAAATTTTAATAAAAAATTCACGCTACGGGTTAAAAAGAAAAACTACTGTTGAAATTTCAACAGTAGTTTTTTCATTTCTTGACTCCGATTACTTTGGAGCAATTACTTCTTTTCCGCCCATATATGGTCTTAATACTTCAGGAATCACTACGCTTCCATCGGCTTGTTGATAGTTTTCTAAGATTGCTGCTACTGTACGACCGATTGCAAGACCTGAGCCGTTTAATGTGTGTACATACTCTGGTTTTGCATTTGGCTCACGACGGAAGCGAATATTTGCTCGACGAGCTTGGAAATCTTCAAAGTTAGAGCATGAAGAAATTTCACGGTACATATTTTGCGCTGGAATCCAAACTTCTAAATCGTACTTTTTCGCTGCAGTAAAGCCTAAATCAGCTGTACACATTTTTAGTTTGCGGTATGGTAACCCTAATAATTGCAGTACTTTTTCAGCATGACCTGTTAATAGTTCTAACTGTTCATAAGATTCCTCTGGTTTAACAAAGCGTACTAATTCTACTTTGTTGAATTGATGTTGGCGAATTAAACCACGTGTATCGCGTCCCGCAGAACCCGCCTCTGAACGGAAGCAAGCACTGTATGCCGCAAAGCCTTGTGGTAATGCTTCACCTGGTAAAATTTCATCACGATAGAAGTTTGTCACAGGTACTTCTGCTGTTGGAATCATGAAATAATCTGTGTCATCCAATTTAAAGACATCTTCTTCAAATTTAGGTAGTTGCCCTGTACCTGTTAAACTATCACGATTGACAATTACAGGTGGTAGCATTTCTTCATAGCCATGCTCTTCAGCATGTAAGTCCATCATAAACGTCATTAATGCACGTTCTAAACGAGCACCAAGGCCACGATAGAATAAGAAACGACTACCCGTCACTTTTGCACCACGTTCAAAGTCTACAATTTGTAAGTCCGTAGCGATATCCCAGTGTGCTTTAATGTCAAAATCAAATGTTGGTACATCACCCCAAGTATATTCCTCAACATTATCATCCTCTGTTGTGCCGACTGGTACAGATTCATGTGGAACGTTTGGTAAACGCATCATCATATCTTTAAAGCGATCTTCTACATCATTTAATTGGACATCTAGTTCTTTAATTTCATCGCCAACCTGACGCATACGTGCAATAACTTCATCAGCATTTTCCTTATTACGCTTCATAATAGAAATTTGCTCTGATACTTTATTGCGCTCAGCTTTAAGCTCTTCTGTTTTTGCAATTAATTCACGACGTTTTGCATCTAATTGTTCAAAATCGTCTAAGTTTCCTAAATCCTCATTACGTGTTAATAGCATTTCTTTAATTTCCGCGAAATTGTCGCGCACGCGTTTAATATCTAACATCGTCATACCTCCAGTAGATTATTAATGATGGGAAAATAGTTAGTGGGAACACAAAAAAGCCCTCATCCCCAAAAGGGACGAGAGCTACCCGCGTTGCCACCCTAATTGACTAGACACATTGTACTTTGTCTAATCCACTTATTTCATAACGGCATTTCAGCCGGCGACAGCCTACTTCATTCACTTCGACTGCGCAACTCCAGGACGGATTCACAAGTGCTTTTATCAGCTTCCACCACCCGCTGACTCTCTAAAAAAAACGTGCTTGTTACTACTTCCCATCATCGTGTTAAGTTATTTAAATTTTATCCATACTGTACTATATGAAATGAGATTTTGCAAGTCATACCATAAAAGATACAAAATATTCAAGAACACGTGTATCTTCCGTTAATTCAGGATGGAAGGAACACCCTAATAAATGACCGTCTTTTGCTAACACGATTTTCCCGTCATGCTCCGCTAATACTTCAACACCTTCACCTACGGAAACAATATGTGGCGCGCGTATAAAGACAGCCGGAATGGCAGGACCTATTTCAGGTATATCGAGCTTCACTTCAAAGCTATCTACTTGACGTCCATAAGAATTCCGTGCGACTACCACGTCCATTACTGCTAAATGTGATTCATAATCCACTAAGTCCTTTGCTAATAAAATCAATCCTGCACATGTTCCAAACATCGGTAAACCTTGCTTTGCAAGTGTGCGAATTGGCTCTAATAGCTCGTATCGATTCAGCAATTTGCGCATCGTTGTGCTTTCTCCACCAGGCAAGACAAGTCCATCAAGCTTCTCTAAATCACTTCTTTGTTTTACTAAGACCGCTTCGCACCCGAGAGACTCTAACGTTTGCACATGCTCTCGCACCGCGCCCTGTAATGCTAAAACACCGATTCGCTTCATTTTACCAGCCTCGCTCTTGCATACGCTCATTTTGACTAAGCTGTGCAATATCGATGCCTTTCATCGGAACACCTAACTCTTTTGAAATTTCAGCAATTAGCTTGTAGTCCTTATAATGCGTAGTAGCTTCAACAATTGCACGAGCAAATTTCTCTGGGTTTTCTGATTTGAAAATACCAGAACCAACAAAAACACCGTCAGCTCCAAGCTCCATCATTAATGCTGCATCCGCTGGCGTAGCAACTCCACCTGCTGCAAAATTTACTACCGGTAAACGGCCAAGACGCTTAATTTCTCTTAATAATTCAAAAGGAGCACCAAGCAATTTAGCCTCTGTCATTAATTCGTCCTCTGTCATACCAACTACCTTACGTACTTGCGCATTCACTTTTCGAATATGGCGAACCGCCTCTACAATATTACCCGTCCCTGGTTCCCCTTTAGTTCGTAGCATAGAAGCCCCTTCACCTATGCGTCGAGCTGCTTCACCCAAATCACGGCACCCACAAACAAAAGGCACTGTATAATCACTTTTTAATAAATGAAACTCCTCATCCGCTGGCGTTAATACTTCACTTTCATCAATATAATCAACACCCATTGCTTCTAACACTCTTGCTTCTACAATATGTCCAATACGTGCCTTAGCCATTACGGGAATGGATACAGCTCCCATGACCTCCTCGACAATACGAGGATCCGCCATACGTGCAACACCACCCGCCTTACGAATGTCTGATGGTACTCGTTCTAATGCCATGACAGCTACAGCTCCTGCCGCTTCCGCAATTTTCGCCTGCTCCGCATTAATAACATCCATAATGACGCCACCCTTTTGCATTTCTGCCATCCCGCGCTTAACTAACTCTGTACCTGTTTGTCTCATGATTTCTAACCTCCACCTTTATGATGAAATTTAGTATAATCGAAATTGACCATATAAAAATATCCAGTTTACTAAATAACCATAAGGTCAGGGGGATGAATGAACATGGACATGCTATTATTCCAACTAGAAAAAAATGGTGAAAAACCGCTCTATGACCAGCTCTATAGCGGCATTAAGGAAGCTATTATTTCAAAGAAAATTGCAGTAGGAGAAAAATTACCATCAAAAAGAAAATTAGCCGATTTTTTGAATATTTCTCAAACAACTATTGAAATTGCATATGCACAGCTACTTGCAGAAGGCTATATTATGTCTAAATCTCGTGTCGGTTATTTCGTAGAGGAAATTGACGAGCTCCCATATATTCAACAGGACACAATAGTTTCTTTACACGAGCAACCTAAGAAAAAATCTTACAAGATAGATTTTAATCCTGGTTCTATCGATATTGATGCCTTTCCATTTCAAACATGGCGAAAATATGCCAAAGAGCTCTTTGATGATGCCTCAAAGGATTTATTATTAACAGGTGAGCCTCAAGGAGAACTATCTTTACGAACGGAGATTGCTAATTATTTATTTCAATCACGCGGGGTTATTTGTAGTCCCGAACAAATTGTCATCGGCTCAGGAACCGAACAGCTTCTACCAATGATATTGCGCCTCTTCGGTGACGATACTTGCTTTGCGCTTGAAAACCCAGGGTATCCAGCTGTTCATCGTATGTTTTCTCAGCACAAAAGGAAAGTATACCCAATCGCGGTCGATGATGAAGGAATTGTCATCCATGAGCTCGAAAAAACTAGCGCTGACGTTGTCTATATTACGCCATCACACCAATTTCCTACAGGAGCAGTATTATCGGCTACAAGACGTGCACAAGCTTTAAATTGGGCCGCACAAAGCTCCTCTCGATACATTATTGAAGATGATTACGATTCCGAATTTCGTTATACCGGAAAACCAATTCCAGCACTTCATGCATTAGATCGAAATGATAAAGTCATTTATATGAGTACATTTACAAAATCATTAATGCCGTCCTTGCGTGTTGCTTATTTTGTACTTCCATCAAAATTACTTGCTACATATAATGATGTGTTTAATTACTATTCATCAACGGTACCTCGTTTTGACCAACATATCGTAGCTAATTTTATGCGTGATGGCCATTTTGCAAAGCATTTAAATCGCATGAGGAAAGTTTATCGAAAAAAGCATGAAAAACTTACTTCTATTTTAGAAAACTATTCTAACCAAATTAATATTACTGGTGAGCAAGCAGGAATGCATATTTTACTAGATGTACAGCATACTTTGTCCGAAAAGCATTTACAGCAGCTTGCCTCCAATTCGGACATCAAAATTTATCCACTATCTGATTATCGCCTAGATCACTTCGCACCCTCGCAAGCTCAATTTTTACTAGGTTTTGGAGGTATACCTGTTCATAAAATTGAACCTTCAATTGAAAAGCTAATGAACTGTTGGGACATACAGAAAAAACACAGATCAACCTCACCTTAAAAGGTTGATCTGTGTTTCCGTTATGTTACGATTCAATTAGTTGGATATTATATAGCTTAAACCATGTATGGATTTGGCCGAGATAAGCTAAAAGCTGTGGACCTGCCATTAATTGTCCATACCAAGGAACTTTGAAAGAACTGCCACCAGATTCAATTAGCCCTATTAGCTTCTGACGCTCAAACAATTCATGAAGAATTGAATTTTTATCCTCCATTATTTCTCTTAGCCATTTTTGAACACCTGCTGTATAAACTGGATGATATGTTTTAGGGTACGGATTCTTTTTCCGATATAAAATTTCTTCTGGCAATAAATGTTGCATTGCCTTACGAAGCAAACCCTTTTCTATACCTCCTAAATTTTTCATTTCCCAAGGAATATTCCACGCATATTCCACAAGTCGATGATCTGCAAACGGAACACGAACTTCAAGACTTGCCCCCATGCTCATACGGTCTTTTCGTTCCAACAATGTTTGCATAAACCATACCGTATTCAAATAAAACATTTCACGTTGCCTTACTTCCTCAATACTCTCTCCATCAAGATATGGTACTTCTGCAATTGTCTGCGAATATGCTTGTTGTGCAAATGATTCAACGTTTAATTTCTTACGCCACCGCTCTTGTAACATTGTTGATCTTTCAGACAGTGAACGAATCCAAGGAAAACCTGTTGTCTTTTCTGTAAACCATGGATAGCCGCCGAAAATTTCATCTGCACATTCACCCGACAGTGCAACGGTAAAGTCTTTTTTTATTTCTCGACAAAACCATAGTAACGATGAATCTACATCTGCCATCCCTGGGGAATCTCTAACAACGACAGATTCTACCAACCAATCGATTAATTGCTGCTGAGAAATTTCCTCAGCATGATGTGTTGTACTAAAGGTATCTGTCATTTTTTGAATCCAATACGTGTCTGTTGATGTTTGAAAAGCATGTGGATTAAAGAAGCGTTCATTATCCTCATAATCTATAGAATACGTATGGAGCATGCCTTTGTTTTGTTCATGAAACCTGTTTGCTGCAATTCCAGTAATAATGCTGGAATCTAATCCGCCTGAAAGAAATGTACAAATCGGTACGTCTGAAACAAGCTGTCGTTCAATAGCGTCCGTAAGCAAAAAACGGACATGTTCAATTGTTTCCCCTAATGACTCTTCATGTCGTTTACTTTGTAACTGCCAATACTGCCAAACTCGTATGCCCGCTCTAGAGAAACGCATTGCATATCCTGGACGTAGCTCACTAATATTTTGGAAAAGTGATTTTCCGGGCATCCTAGATGGCCCTACAGCCATCATATTTGCTAGCCCTTCCGTATTAACGGTTGTTTTAATCAATGGATGAGCTAATAATGCTTTCACCTCGGATGCAAAAAGCAGGCCGTCTTGTTGTTCAGTGTAAAACAAAGGTTTTACACCTAGTCGATCTCGACATAAAAAAAGAGATTGTGATTGTTCATCCCATATACCAAAAGCGAAAATTCCATTTAAAAAATCAACACACTGCTCTTTCCATTCAATATAAGCAGTTAATAATACTTCCGTATCTGAATGCGTTGTAAAAACATGCCCTCGATTTTGAAGCTCTTTCCTTAACTCTTCTGTATTATAAAGCTCGCCATTATATGTAATGACATAGTTTGAACCATCATGTACTTTCTTCATCGGTTGCTTTCCACCGATTAAATCTATGACAGCTAGCCGACGATGGCCAAATGCAATATGCTCACTACACCAAATATTTTCATCATCGGGCCCTCGTTTATTTAATGTTTGCGTCATTAACTTTAGAATTTCATTACTCGTTCTTAAATCCTTTTGAAAGCTAGCCCATCCTGTAATGCCACACATTTAGCCACATCCTTTCGCCTAATAGCGTATGCAGTAAAGCGAAAAAACGTGAAAAAGAACACGAGATGTTTGAAAACATCTACGTGTTCTTTAAGTTAGTTATTAAAATAAGCCACCAACAAAGTCAGTAATGCTGCTCCATAAGTTTCCGAAGAAGCTACCAATACCTTGGAAGAATAAAGAGATGCCGCCAGCACGCTCCACAGCCTCTGTTGTGACAACATCGGCCTTAAGATCCTTACCGTCAATAAAACCGTAATCTGTGCCCTCTGAGCGCTCAATAACTACCTTCCCGACAACTGTATCCTTCTTAACCTCTGCTTCAAGACTCTTTTTATCTAATACTAGTTTAGGTTTATATAAGTCTTTTTCAGATGACTTGATCATAAATGAAACTGGTTCTTTAACAGCAATCGCTACATTCTTTTCTTTACCTTTTGTAACTTTTACTGTTTCTTGATCTTTAAACTTATAGTTCGCAGGAATAATTTCTTGTTTCGAGAATTGTGAGAAACCATAGTTAAACAATTTAGCTGTTTCATCGAAGCGCGCTTTTTTTGGATCCTCTCCTACAGCCTTCATAACTACAGAAATTAAACGTGTACCATTGCGCTCTGCTGTACCTGTAAAGCAATGACCCGCAAAGTTTGTTGTACCTGTTTTTAATCCGTCAACGCCTTCATATTTGTACGCTAATTCCGGCAACATATAGTTCCAGTTTATCATTTCAATTGCATCATCTGTACCTTCACGGAACGTCTTTTTTGCAATTTTAGACGTTTTTAATACGTCCGGATGATCTTTTAGTAAATGATATGCTAATTTAGCTACAGATTTAGCAGGCATTACGTTTTCATCATTTGGTCCAGTACCAGCTGGCTGCATACCAAATAAATCTGCATTGTTAAGACCAGTAGAGTTTACGAATTTATAGCCTGTAAGACCAAGCTCTTCTGCTTTTTTATTCATTAGCTTTAGAAACTCAGTTTCAGAACCTGCAATTGTTTCTGCTATAGCAACTGTAGCAGCATTTGCAGAGTAAATTGCCATTGCCTCATATAATTCTTTAATTTTGTAAGTTCCATCTCTACGCAATGGTACATTACTTAATGCACGGTTTTGAGACATTTTATACGTATATTCAGTTACGTGATATTCTTGATCCCATTTAACTGTACCTGCATCAATTGCATCCAATAACAGGTATTCAGTCATCATTTTTGTCATACTCGCAATACCTAGTGAAGTATCTGCATTTTGTTCATATAAAATTTTTCCTGAATCTGCGTCAATTAAAATTGCAGCATCCACGTGTAGTCCTAAATCTGTTTCTGCATTTGCCTTCGCTGGAATACCTGCTAAAACACTAAATAACAAAACAGGAATTAGGAGTAAGCGTATAACAGTGTTCATTGTCTTTTTCACCTTTAAAGCCCTCCAAAAAATATTCTTATCCTCGACATTTTATCATATATAGTAATGTCCGTGCGCACTCTCTATCATAAAAAAATGCTCTCGTGTCATCTTTGTAGACGATTCGAGAGCATAAAAGTTGCTAGTAATATATTACATCGAATAGTTTGGTGATTCTTTTGTGATTTGTACATCATGTGGATGTGATTCACGTAGACCTGCACCTGTCATTCGAACAAACTGAGCATTTTCACGTAAGAACTCAAGGTTAGCTGAACCGCAATAGCCCATACCTGCACGAATACCACCGATTAGTTGATAAATAGTATCCGCTAGAGGTCCTTTGTAAGGAAGACGACCTTCAATACCTTCAGGCACTAATTTTTTCGCATCTTCTTGGAAATAACGATCCTTTGAACCTTTTTCCATAGCTCCAATTGAACCCATACCACGGTATACCTTGAAGCGACGACCTTGGAAGATTTCAGTTTCACCAGGAGATTCAGAAGTACCTGCAAGAAGTGAACCAAGCATTACAACATTACCACCCGCTGCAAGAGCTTTTACGATGTCACCAGAATATTTAATGCCTCCATCAGCAATAATTGTTTTCCCAAGTTCACGTGCTACTGTTGCACAATCGTAAACAGCTGTAATTTGTGGAACACCTACACCAGCTACGACACGAGTTGTACAAATAGATCCTGGTCCAATTCCAACTTTCACTACATCTGCACCAGCCTCAAATAATGCGCGTGCACCTTCAGCTGTTGCCACGTTACCAGCGATAATTTCAAGCTCTGGATAAGATTCACGGATAGAGCGAATTGTTTGTAATACACCCTCAGAATGACCGTGAGCTGTATCGATTACTACGATGTCTACTTGTGCTTCAACAAGCTTTTCAATACGTATCATCGTATCCTTTGAAACACCAACTGCTGCCCCTACTAATAAACGACCATGTATGTCTTTTGCAGCGTTAGGGAACTCAATTACCTTTTCGATATCCTTAATTGTAATTAATCCAGTTAATTTACCTTCTTCATCTACAATTGGTAACTTTTCGATTTTATATTGTTGAAGAATCTTTTCAGCATCCTCTAGAGTCGTTCCAACAGGTGCTGTAATTAAATCTTCTTTTGTCATAACATCTTCAATTTTTAAAGAATAGTCAGAAATAAAGCGTAAGTCGCGGTTTGTAATGATCCCTACTAGCTTTTGGTTTTCCATGCTATCAACGATTGGTACACCAGAAATTCGGTATTTACCCATTAAATGCTCAGCATCGAAAACTTGGTGAGTCGGAGTTAAGAAGAATGGGTTTGTAATAACACCATTTTCAGAACGTTTTACTTTTTCTACTTGCTCAGCTTGCTCATCAAGCGACATGTTCTTATGGATAATACCGATACCACCTTGACGTGCCATAGCAATTGCCATTTTAGATTCTGTAACTGTATCCATGCCTGCGCTGATCATTGGAATATTTAATTTAATCTTCGGTGTTAGTTGAACTGATAAATCAACATCTTTCGGTAATACTTCTGAATGGGCTGGTACTAATAATACATCATCAAAAGTTAAACCTTCTTTGGCAAATTTAGTTTCCCACATTTTCGTAACGTCCTCCTATAGTTAAAAGAATATTAATTGTAAGATTAACAACGTGCTAAGCTACTGTCAAGAAACTTATAAAAGAAAGACAATTCAGATTTTTGTAAGCGTCATCTCTAACAGACTTTTCTTCCTTTTTTATACTGGAAAAAATATAATTTTTTTAATTTCTTCTACATTTCGTATATAGATATTATTTAGCTCTTCTTATTTTAAGCAAGTTTTGTGGAATTATTGATAATTTATTAAGGTTTTTCAAAAAAAAAAGACAGTCAGCACACAGCTGACTGTCTAAATTGCCTAGCGACGTCCTACTCTCACAGGGGGAAGCCCCCAACTACCATCGGCGCTAAAGAGCTTAACTTCCGTGTTCGGTATGGGAACGGGTGTGACCTCTTTGCCATCATCACTAGACTATTGTC
>NZ_JBWHYQ010000033.1:0-36115 GCF_056322905.1 Lysinibacillus sp. G1-3 | reverse complement strand
GACAATAGTCTAGTGATGATGGCAAAGAGGTCACACCCGTTCCCATACCGAACACGGAAGTTAAGCTCTTTAGCGCCGATGGTAGTTGGGGGCTTCCCCCTGTGAGAGTAGGACGTCGCTAGGCAATGTAAACAGTCAGCTGTGTGCTGGCTGTTTTTTTATTATAGACAAGAAGCTAAAGCTGTAGACGATGAAACAATGTAAAGAGCGACTACAAAACACTAGTATTGTAGCTGCTCTTTTTATATTTACCTCCTTTCTTTTTTCAGCAAGAGTGTTTTCGTAGCAAAAGTGAAACATTAGTTACAAACCGTAAGTATAGCGTCAGATACAAAACTTTCCTACCTCTATATATAGTGAGAGGAATGCGATTTTAAGCTGCTTTTCAGGGGGGGCAAACACCCCCCTGAAATAGGGGAGCTCAGGCTAAAAACGCCACGTCCTGTGGCATTACCGAAATGACCGATTTCGTGTCGCTCCTCATGTTGTGCTGCCGCTTCGCTTCTACGCAACAAATCTGCAGGCATAAGCCAAATCCAATCTTGCGTCGACATAATAGATTTGCAAAGTCGATACGTAAAAGATAGAGAATATAAAAATAAAAAAATATATAAAAAAGTATTGCATACCTTAATTATATATGATATATTTATAAATGTCTTAAAGAGGTCCCGTGGTGTAGCGGTTAACATGCCTGCCTGTCACGCAGGAGATCGCCGGTTCGATCCCGGTCGGGACCGCCATTATAATTGATAATATAGTTCTTATGATGCTTTTAAATCATAAGAACTTTTTTTATTGTTATTATAAGGAAATTAGTGGATATGTATAATTTCTAAAAATATTATTTATAATATGCAATACAATTTAAGATGGAGGTGAATACCTCGAACCCCTGCATAAAACAGACTAGAAAAGACCCTATAGTGCTTGTAGGGGGTAGCATAGAAACCTTACCATTACGTTTCACTACAGTTGATGAAGAGTGATAGAAATAATGAGCTGGGTAATAAATCTAACAAATAGGGCATTAACTATAAAAATGACGATGATTATCGATTTCTCTCGTGTGAAAAAGATTTGGAGGTGTTACATGAGAAATTATTATTACATAAAACGTCTTAATATAAGCTTGCTCATAGGTGCTGCTGTAATACTAGTAGGCTGTGGAGATCCTATCTTAGATATTGAGGAATCCAATGCGTACCACTGGCAAAAAAATATGAATGAAGCAGAATTTGAAAAAATAAAAGAAGGTATGACATATATGGAGGTAGTAAAAATTGCAGGGGGAGCAGGAGAAACATTGAAAAAAGATCAATTCCGCTGGAATGATGAAATACTTATGACAAAAGCTTATAATGTACAATTTAAAGATGATAAATTGGTTAAAAAAGAGATAAGTGAGATAAAGGGTAAAAAAAAATAAGCACTTCTTTTTATAAGGATGTTGTCTCTTCATTTTGCACATGTTTTAGTAGCGATAGCGATAATTACACCAAGGCTAATTGTCTTAAGCTATTGACGTAGTGACGTTGAAATGATCTCGTTTTTCTCTAGCAATCTAATAGGTTTGCCTTGTATAAAAATAGGCAAACCTGCCCTTATGCCAAAGCTGATTCTGGACGCAATTATGCCGAGGCATAATTGATTAGTAGTTTCACCTTAACGACTCATCCTATGATGAGCACCAACCTGAGTGAATATCACTTTTGTTAATTCGATATACAGTAATTTATATTCTTTTTGTCGACAAGCTGCAACAATTACACCAAGGTGTAATTGTTTTTTTTAAAATCCATTGGATGCTTTGAACATTTACGCTTGTTTCGGTAAACTAGAAGTAATGGAGCTAGGAGAGGAAAAAGAGATGATGTATGAAAAAATAATGAATTCACTTGATGATACTGAGCATTTTGCGCTGAAGCTAGCAAGCTTACTAGAAGCCCAGGATACAATTACATTAGAGGGTGATTTGGGCGCTGGCAAGACGACATTTACGAAAGCATTAGCGAAGGGGCTTGGTGTGAAGAGGACAGTCAATAGCCCGACGTTTACGATTGTAAAGCAATATGAGGGGCGTTTACCATTTAATCATTTAGATGTTTATCGTTTAGCAGAAAGCGATGAAGACCTTGGATGGGACGAACTATTTTATGGTGATGCGGTATCAGTTGTCGAGTGGGCTCATTTGATTGAACAGGATTTACCACAGGAGCGCCTTGGAATAGAAATATACCGAATGGGAGAAAATCAACGACGATTTGTATTAACACCTCTTGGAAAGCGATATGAGGCATTATGTGAGGAGCTAATGAAATGATTTGGTTAGGGATTGAAACTGCGAATGCACCACTTTCTATTGCTGTAATAAGGGACGGTAAAGTGGTCGCAGAGATTGTACAAAATATAAAATTAACGCATTCGGCAGGTGCTATGCCAGCCATTGAAGAAGTGCTAGCAAACGCTGGCATAAAGCCAAGCGAGTTGGATGCGATTGCTGTATCAGAAGGACCTGGTTCTTATACAGGTGTACGAATAGGTGTGACGCTTGCAAAAACATTAGCATGGACATTGAAAAAGCCTTTAGTTGGAATATCTAGCTTAAAGTCATTAGCCGCAAATGCAGCACTATATGATGGATTTATTTGTCCTATTTTTGATGCGCGAAGAGGCAATGTTTATACGGCCGTTTATAAAGGTCGTGAGCTTGAAACAATTATAGATGATTATCACGATCATATTGATGGCTTATTAGAGCGTTTACAGGCTTTAGAGGCACCGATTTTATTTGTTGGAGTAGATGTAGATATTTTTTGGTATAAAATCGTAGAGGTGTTAGGTGACTATGCTCAACGCATACCGTTTAGTCATGACTTGCCAAGAGCAAGTGAAACAGTTCGATTAGCGACGAAAGTGGAGCTACCAAGTGTGGAGGCTGTTCATCATTTTGTCCCGCAATACAAACGTATTGCAGAGGCGGAGGCGAATTGGCTGAAGGAACAAAAGGAGAAGGCACATGAGTAGTAATGTAATATATCGTAAAATGGTATCTGAAGATGTCCCAGTAGTGTATGAAATTGAGCTTGCTACATTTTCTACGCCATGGACGTTAGACTCTTTTTATTATGAAGTGCATGAAAATCAGTATGCACATTATGTGCTAGCTATAGATGAATATAATAACATTATCGGTTTTTGTGGCATGTGGATGGTTATAGACGCAGCGCAAATTACGAACGTAGCCGTTATAGATGCTGCTCGCGGTCACGGAATTGGTGAAGGATTAATGCGAGAGGCAATGCGTATTGCGAAAGACCATAGTATGGAAGTCATGAGTTTAGAGGTACGAGTGACAAATACAGTTGCTCAAAATCTTTATCGAAAGCTTGATTTCCAAGACGGTGGCATACGTAAAGGCTATTATACAGATAACGGGGAGGATGCCCTTGTCATGTGGGTGAATTTATGATGGAAGATCGAATTATATTAGCAATAGAATCAAGCTGTGATGAAACAGCAGCAGCGATTATTCGAAATGGCACTGAAATTGTTTCAAATGTGGTTGCATCTCAAATAGAAAGTCATAAACGATTTGGTGGGGTTGTACCTGAAATTGCCTCTCGTCATCATGTTGAGCAAATTACAGTGGTTATTGAAGAAGCATTAGCACAGGCAAATATGAAGCCAACTGATTTAGACGCTGTGGCAGTTACTGAAGGTCCAGGTCTTGTAGGTGCATTGTTAATTGGGATTAATGCAGCGAAGGCTTTTGCATTTGCCAATGATTTACCGATAATCGGTGTGCATCATATAGCTGGACATATATATGCTAACGCACTCGTGCAGCCGATGGAATTCCCATTATTAGCACTAGTTGTATCAGGTGGCCATACAGAGCTAGTTTATATGAAAGAACATGGATCTTTTGAAGTCATTGGTGAAACGAGAGATGATGCAGCCGGTGAAGCTTATGATAAGGTTGCACGTGTTTTAGGCTTACCGTATCCAGGTGGTCCACGTATTGACAAGCTAGCACACGAGGGAGATGAGGCTGTAACCTTCCCACGAGTGTGGTTAGAGGAAGATTCTTATGATTTTAGCTTTAGCGGTTTAAAATCAGCAGTTATTAATTATAAGCATAATATGGATCAGCGTGGAGAGGAGATTTCTCCGACTGCCGTAGCCAAAGGATTTCAGGATAGCGTAGTTGAAGTGCTAACAGCTAAAACATTACGGGCAGCACGTGAATATAAAGTGAAACAAGTTATTGCAGCTGGAGGTGTAGCGGCAAATAAAGGCTTACGTACATCACTTGAGTCTGTTTTTGCGGAAGAAGGTATCCCGCTGTATGTACCGCCATTAAAGCTGTGTACAGATAATGCCGCTATGATAGGGGCAGCAGCAACACCTATGTTTGAAACGAATATTCGAGGCAATTTATCAATGAACGGTCGCCCTGGAATGGAGTTAAAATCCTGGGTGTAAATTCTTTCACTATAGAGAAAGAGGTTTTTTAGATTTAATTCTAAAACACCTCTTTTTTGCTTTTATGAAAAAAATGTTGAGAAAACAGTGAACATATGAAAATATAAATCTTATTAGTTGACAAATTTTTCAGAAAATTATCCACAGGCAAGACGAAAATAAAAGAGCGAACATCCGTACTTATGCACAAAATGTTGATAACTTGTGCATAACTTGTGATTATTCAATATATAGTAGCCTATTTTGCACAGAATCATGTGAATAAAATATTTTTGAATTGTGGACAATGTGGAAAAGTCTGTTGATATGTTGGTATTACTAGTTTTATAGTGTGAATAAAGTTGTGGGCATTTTTTGTCGAAAAATAGCACTTGACCAATATATATGAAAAATGAAGACGAGTAAAGTAGTAAAGGAAAAAGCCATGTGACAAGGCACATGGCTTTACAATACTACCACCGTAAAGATAGAAGTTCGGTAGGGGATGTTATAAGGTAATATTTTCAAGTTCCTCACTTAGCTCAAGCCATTCCATTTCAAATAACTCGTACTGTTCTTTAGAAGTGGATAATTCATCCTGGAGCTGTGTGATTTTTTCGTGGTCTGTGAAAATCTCAGGATCACAAAGAGCTTCCTCTAAGCGAGCTATTTCAAGATTTTCTTGCTGCATTTTCCCTTCTAGTTCCTCAAGCGTGCGTCTAATTTGACGTTCTCGTTTTTTAGCCTCTTTATCAATTTTAGAGGTAGAGATTTTCTCAGGTACATCAGCTTGCGCTTGAGGTTGAGCAGCAGCCTTCATTTGGGCGATTTCTAGTAACTCTTGTTTTTTCTCAAGATAATAATCATAGTCACCTAAGTACTCAAAGGAACCATCACCAGACAGTTCGATTACTTTAGTAGCGATTCGATTGATAAAATATCGGTCATGCGATACGAATAAGAGCGTTCCAGGATAATCAATAAGTGCGTTTTCCAGTATCTCTTTACTATCTAAGTCTAAGTGATTGGTAGGCTCATCAAGAATTAAGAGATTTGCCTTTTGCATCATCAACTTAGCTAATGCAAGTCTGGCCTTTTCTCCACCAGATAAAGACGACACGGTTTTATCTACATCAACTCCACTGAATAAGAAGCGGCCTAGCACTGTGCGAATATCTTTTTCATTCATTAAAGGCCATTCATCCCATAGCTCTTTTAGAACACTTTTATTGCTCGATAGCTTTGCCTGCTCTTGATCATAGTAACCAATTTGAACATTTGTACCATAGCGAATTTCTCCAGTGAATGGTAGCAAATCTTTGACAATGGTTTTTAATAAAGTGGATTTACCAACACCATTTGGTCCAACAAGTGCAATGCGATCTTCTCGGAAAGTGCGTAGTGTGATGCCACTTGATATTTTCTTATCGCCATAACCTATCGTTAAGTCATCGATAGATAATACATCGTTACCACTTTGACGTTCAATTGTAAAACCGAAACTTGCTGACTTTTCATCACCTTCTGGAGAGTCCATCCATTCTGTTCGTTCGAGCATTTTACGACGACTTTGTGCCATTTTTGTAGTAGAAGCACGAGCAATATTTTTTTGAATAAATTCCTCAAGCTTGGCCTTTTCATCTTGCTGACGTTCATATAGCTTCAAATCACGCTCATAAGTTTTCGCTTTCTCATCTAAATAGGCACTATAATTGCCTGTATATTTTGTGACGCGATGACGAGATACTTCGTAGACAATGGAAACAACCTGGTCTAAGAAGTAGCGGTCATGGGAAACAATTAGAATAGCCCCTTCATAACCCTTTAAATATGATTCCAACCAAGAAAGGGTTTCAATATCTAAATGGTTAGTAGGTTCATCAAGGATTAATAGGTCAGGCTTACTTAAAAGAAGCTTAGCAAGTGCTAACCGAGTCCGTTGTCCCCCTGATAGTGAGCTAATTGACTTTTGGTAATCCTCAGGATAAAACTGCATACCATGAAGCACAGATCGTGTATCCGATTCATATTGATAGCCACCCGCATCCTTAAAATTATGCTGTAAATGATCGTATTCAGACATTATTTTTGCATATATAGTAGGGTTTTCATAAACAGCTGGGTCGGCCATTTGTTGTTCTAATGACCGTAGCGTTTGTTCTTGGGCAATAAGCGGCTCAAAAATTGTCATCATTTCATCCCAAATCGACAATGTCGAGTTTAAACCAGCATGCTGCTCTAAGTATCCGATTTGTATACCTTTCGGGATAATAATATCGCCAGAGTCATATGACATTTGACCAGCAATAATTTTAAGTAAAGTGGATTTACCCGCACCGTTACGACCTACTAATGCAACTCGGTCACGATGTTGAACTTCTAATTTTACGCCACTTAAAATTTCATCTGCAATGAAGGATTTATATAGTTGATTGACCTGTAAAACAATCATTCTTGACACCTCAATTCTTCCTTAGTGTAATGGATGAGCGATTGGCTTGCAATGTCGATGCTTTACTTATTCCAAGCTGTCATGTAAGATTGAAACGATTTCCCTTTATTTAGTGGCGTAAAAGCGCCATTAAATAAAGGGAAATCCTCCAGTGAATATTATAAATTTAGAAATATAAAGTCTGTATCATAAATAGAACTTGATACATTTTAAGGAGGAAAAAGTTTGAAACAAGAATTGAAAATTCCACAAGCCACTACGAAAAGACTTCCTCTTTACTATCGTTTTATCCAAAACTTTGCACAAGAAGGCATGGAACGCATTTCGTCGAAGGAACTAAGTGAAGCGATGAAAATTGATTCTGCAACTATTCGCCGAGATTTTTCTTATTTTGGTGCTCTTGGGAAAAAGGGATATGGCTATGATGTGCAGCATCTCTTACAATTTTTTAGCCAAACGCTCGATCAACATGAAGCGACAAAGGTTGCGTTAATTGGTGTAGGGAATTTAGGTAGTGCTTTATTAAAATATAATTTTCAAAAAAACCACAATACTCATATCGTTGTTGCATTTGACTCGAAGGCCCCAAAAGAAGGGAAAATGATTAGCAATATTCCTGTTTTTCACCCTGACTTATTGGAAGAAAAATATGCGGAATATGGAGCGGAACTTGCAATTTTAACAGTTTCACCACGCTCTGCACAGAAAATGGCTGATAGATTAGCAGTGATGAACGCAAAAGGAATTTTGAACTTTACGCCAGAGCGTATTACTGTACCAGATAAAATGCAACTTTTAACAATTGATTTGTCGGTAGAGTTGCAGGCGCTTATTTATTTAATTCGTAATCAGGAAGAGTGATCATTGTACATAATTTAACTTCTTTCAGCGGGTGTACAAACGCCCGCTGAAAGAAGTTAAAGCCTTAGGACGCAATTAGACCTAGGCATAATTGATAGCATAGCTCACAGTTTCTGTTAAATGAAGTAAGTATAAAATTGAGAGAATGACGAAAAACTTTCACATATAATTAGTTAGCAAAATGGCGAAATATGCGTTAAAATGATGGATATAAAGAGGAGGTGGCTTTAATGGGTGGTATTGGTCCTATGAGCCTCATTATTATCGGAATTGTCGCATTACTAATTTTTGGTCCTAAAAAGTTACCAGAGCTTGGTAAAGCATTTGGTTCAACATTACGTGAATTCAAAAATGCTACTAAAGGTTTAGCCGACGAAGATGATGATGACAAGAAAAAGAAAGAATTAGATAAGTAAGTTAGGATGTTTGAGGAATGAATCCAAGAGATCTAACTGTCATTGAACATATAGAAGAATTAAGAAAACGGCTTTTCATTGTTGCCGTTTTCTTTGTTCTAGCTATGGCTGGCGGCTTCTTTGTTGCAAAGCCGCTTGTTAAATATCTTCAAAGTACTGGAGCGAATTACAATATAGAGCTCCATGCATTTGATGTAGTAACACCACTTGCAATTTATATCCAAGTAGTTTTTTTAATAGCATTTATCCTATCCTCACCGGTATTGATGTATCAATTGTGGGCTTTTATTAGCCCGGGATTAAGGGATGTAGAACGAAAAGCGACTTTAAGCTATATACCGTATTCATTTTTATTGTTTTTAGCAGGGCTGTCTTTTTCATATTTTTTACTATTCCCTTATGTCATAAAGTTTATGATGAATTTATCAAACGATTTAGAAATTCAACAAACAATTGGCATACATGAATATTTTTCGTTTTTATTTAAGCTTACAATACCTTTTGGTTTCCTTTTCCAATTACCGATTGTAGTCTTGTTCTTTTCACGTATTGGGATTTTATCTCCTGAGTTACTAATTCGTATTCGTAAGTATTCATACTTTGGTTTATTTGTATGTGCTGCACTAATCGCGCCACCTGAATTAGCTTCGCACTTAATGGTTTCAGTACCATTGTTTGTTCTTTATGAAATTAGCATTATGATTTCTCGTATTGGCTATAAGAAATACTTAAAATCAGAGGAAATGCGAATGAAAGAAGAACAAGAAGCTGAGCAAAAACGTCAGATAGAAGAGGCACTTGAACAGCAGAGACGTCAAATCGAAGAACTGAATCAATAATAATAGAAGCTCGATGCTAATTAGTAGCATCGAGCTTTTTCGTCGTGATAGATACAGATAAAT
Source organism: Lysinibacillus sp. G1-3 (assembly GCF_056322905.1). Classification (NCBI taxonomy): domain Bacteria; kingdom Bacillati; phylum Bacillota; class Bacilli; order Caryophanales; family Bacillaceae; genus Lysinibacillus; species Lysinibacillus sp. G1-3. Next base: position 27,017 of record NZ_JBWHYQ010000033.1, on the reverse strand, counting down.
TTAACTTCTTTTCGGCGGGTGTCTAAACACCCGCTGATTTTTATTGCATTTTTTCTAGTTCTTGAAGAAACTTTTGCAATGGTTCTGCATACAATTGTACAAGTGTCACAAAACCGTTCAGCATGACATGGGCGATAATGGACGTCCAAATGCGTTTTGTTTTGTGATATAAGAAGGCAAAGATCAATCCACAAATTGTATAAAGCAAGATATGTGAGAAGTCCATATGAATAAGAGCAAAGAAAATGGCACTTACTATACCAGCTATCCAGAAATTAGTTGTTTGGACAAGCGATCCGAAAATAACACGACGGAAGACGAACTCTTCTAATATGGGTCCAAAAACAACTATGGCTAATATCGCAATAGGAGCACCTTTTGCAATAGCTACAATATCAGCTGTGTTTTGCGATCCACCTTGGATACCGAATATAGCCATTTCGATCGCTGCGCCAATCATTTGGCCGAAGAAAACTAAGAAGAAACCAATAATTCCCCACATAATTGACAGTGGTATCGTTTCTTTCTTCCCTTTATAAATATCCCAAAACGCTTTATCGCGAGATGTTAGGATTAAGCTTAGAATTAACGCAATGGCAAAGCTAAGCGCAATATACCAGCCTTGCGTAAGCGGAGCAGCTTGTTCGCTAGGTAAACCAGTTGTACTCATAACAAGCTTGTGAAACGGTTTTGCTAGCAATATCCCTGATAAATGCATGATGATATAAATCACTAAAACATAAAGGGCTGTTTTTTTATGCTTACTTATTTTTGTAGAATTGTTCACAGTCAAAATCCTTTCCATTCATTATGCTACCTTTCTATTGTAGAGGAATATGGAAAGAAAACAAAATTTTTCGAAGTTCTGACTTGCAAAAAAAAGTGTGATTGATTATCATAATAATTGTATTAGCACTCGTATGGGTAGAGTGCTAATAGACTTAATCTTATACTTAATTAATAGGAGGTTGTTTCACTTGTTAAGACCACTAGGAGATCGTATTGTAATCGAACTAATCGAGGTAGAAGAAAAATCTGCATTCGGTATTGTACTGCCAGACTCTGCAAAAGAAAAGCCACAAGAAGGTAAAATTGTAGCAGTTGGGACAGGTCGTATATTAGAGAACGGACAACGTGTAGAGCTTGACGTTAAAGTTGACGACCGCATTATTTTCTCTAAATACTCTGGTACAGAAGTTAAATATGAAGGTAATGAGTACCTAATTTTACGCGAAAGCGATATTCTTGCAATTATTGAATAAGTTCATACTTTTTTAGTTTATTAAAGTTAATACCTTTAGTCATTGTCACAAATAAACAAATGAATAGGTGACAATGACAGTATGGCGAAATTTTTATAAATATATTGATGAAGCTTAACGAATATTCCATTCCAGGAGGGTAAATTCAAATGGCAAAAGATATTAAATTCTCAGAAGACGCTCGTTCATTAATGCTACAAGGTGTAGATAAATTAGCAAACGCGGTAAAAATTACTCTAGGGCCAAAAGGTCGTAACGTAGTTTTAGAAAAAAAATTCGGTTCACCACTTATTACAAATGATGGTGTAACAATTGCAAAAGAAATTGAGCTAGAAAATCCATACGAAAACATGGGTGCAAAATTAGTAGCAGAAGTTGCTTCTAAAACGAACGAGATTGCTGGTGACGGTACAACAACTGCAACAGTATTAGCTCAAGCTATTATTCGTGAAGGCTTAAAAAACGTAACAGCTGGTGCAAATCCTGTAGGCATTCGTAAAGGGATTGACAAAGCAGTTGTAGCGGCCCTTACAGAATTAAACGCTATTTCTCGTCCAGTAAGCAACAAAGAGGAAATCGCACAGGTTGCGGCTATCTCTGCTGCTGATGATGAAGTAGGGCAGTTAATTGCAGAAGCAATGGAACGTGTGGGTAACGACGGAGTTATTACAATTGAAGAATCTAAAGGCTTCACAACTGAGCTTGATGTAGTTGAAGGTATGCAATTCGACCGTGGGTATGCATCACACTACATGGTAACAGATACAGATAAAATGGAAGCTGTATTAGATAATCCATATATTTTAATTACTGATAAAAAAATTACAAACATCCAAGAAGTATTACCATTATTGGAACAAGTAGTACAACAAGGTCGTCCACTGTTAATCATTGCTGAAGATGTTGAAGGGGAAGCTCTTGCAACACTTGTAGTGAACAAGCTTCGTGGTACATTCAATGCTGTAGCGGTTAAAGCTCCAGGATTTGGTGACCGTCGTAAAGCAATGCTAGAAGATATCGCAATTTTAACAGGTGGTCAAGTAATTACAGAAGAATTAGGCTTAGATCTTAAATCAGCTGATATTACATCACTTGGTCGAGCTGCAAAAGTGGTTGTGACAAAAGATAATACAACAATCGTAGAAGGTGTTGGCGGTGCAGATGCAATCGAAGGCCGTATTGGTCAAATCCGTGCTCAGCTTGCTGAAACAACTTCAGAATTCGATAAAGAAAAATTACAAGAACGCCTTGCAAAATTAGCAGGTGGCGTAGCAGTAATCAAAGTTGGTGCTGCAACAGAAACAGAACTAAAAGAACGCAAACTTCGCATTGAAGATGCTCTTAACTCAACTCGTGCAGCAGTTGAAGAAGGTATTGTATCAGGTGGTGGTACTGCACTTCTTAACGTATATGCAGCAGTTGAAAAAGTTGCGGATGCAGAAGAAGGCGACGTAGCAACAGGTGTGAAAATTGTTCTACGTGCTTTAGAAGAGCCAGTACGTCAAATCGCAAACAACGCAGGTCTTGAAGGCTCAATTATTGTGGATCGTCTAAAACGTGAAGCAATCGGTGTAGGTTTCAACGCTGCGACAGGCGAATGGGTAAACATGATTGAAGCGGGCGTAGTAGACCCAGCGAAAGTAACTCGTTCAGCTTTACAAAACGCAGCATCTGTAGCAGCTCTATTCTTAACAACAGAAGCAGTAGTAGCAGATATTCCAGAACCAGCATCAGCAATGCCAGATATGTCTGGTATGGGCGGCATGCCGGGGATGATGTAATCTACGGCTCTAGCACAAAAACACTTCTCAAATTTGAGAAGTGTTTTTCATGCTTTAGTGAATATTTATCAGTAAATCTCTGATCAAAGCTGGTTTTCCGTAAAGAATATGTATCCCCTTTTTAGGATGGGAATTTCCTCCTTGAGTGTATGTAATTTTCTTTTCATAATTGTTTGGCACCCGCTTTAACTCTGTTGGTGTGACATATTAAATATTAATTTATAAAAAGGTTATCCATTAGTTCATATTTGAACTTCTGGATAGCCTTTTTGCTATAGTTATTGATCTTAGACTTCCAAATATGTCAGGTAAAAATCTACATGCCTGGTAGGTTTAAGCCCGGTAACCCTGGTAAGCCAGGATATTGCCCGCCTGGAAATGGCATCGGACGTGGTGGATATGGTTGCGGCGGATATGGCTGTGGAGGACGTGGCGGATATGGTTGCGGCGGATATGGCTGTGGAGGACGTGGTGGATATGGTTGCGGCGGATATGGTCGTGGAGGACGTGGTGGATATGGTTGCGGCGGATATGGCTGTGGAGGACGTGGTGGATATGGTTGCGGCGGATATGGCTGTGGAGGACGTGGTGGATATGGTTGCGGCGGATATGGCTGCGGAGGGCGCGGCGGATATGGTAACGGATTTAAAGGTGGAAATGGGTTACCGGAAGGCATGCTAGGGTGAAACGGAATATTAACATCAATATCGTCGGGATTTAAATTAGGATTGACCAATGAAACACACCTTTCTTCGTTTTTCTTCTCTAACATATGCCTACTATTATGATCGTTGTAGGCATTAAACTAAGTGAATAATTGACAAAGGTATAATACATTAAATTAGAAAATGTTATAAAATATATCAAATTTAATTATAATAGAAGAAAATATTATTTAAAGGATGTTTAGATAAATGGCCATTATAAAAATCAAGAAAATTAAGATACAAAATTTACGAAATGTGCGACATGGTGAAATTGTTTTAACGGTGAATTTTGAGACATTTTTTAAGGCTAACGTTGTAGGTTTATACGGACAAAACGGTTCAGGGAAAACAACTATTGTTGATGCATTTGGCTTGTTAAAGGCACTGATCTCCGGCTGGATTACTGAAATAAAATTACCGTCTCAGGAAAAGAGATTAATTATGGCAGGAGAGGATACGGCAAGTATTGAGTTCGAGTTTCTTGTAGAAAATCAATTTGGCACGTTTTATCTCAATTATTATGTAGAGTTAAAAGAAGATCAAAACAGATTGTACACAACGGTTGAACGTATAGCTTACAGAGAGAATGAGAAAGGTAAGCGTTCAAAGATTCTGATTAATGTTACAGAGGAAGACATACAACTACGTAAAGCTAATCTTTCTGATATGAATGAAAAAACGCGTATCCAATTACTAGTCATTCATCAACTATCTAAAAAACAGTATATGTCCTTTATCTTTCACAAAGATTTAAAGCCATTATTACAAGACAGATTGTCAGAGCTAGAAATGCAATTACTTCATAATTTAGCAATAGATTTTAATCGAGATCTACATGTTGTTAATAATCAAAATATCGCACCATTATTTGAGGAGCGCAGCATGCCATTTAGTATCCATCTAGAAAAAACTCGTGGTTCTATCCCTTACAATTTGAAAGGACCAGCGTTATTACCAGAGGATACGTTTAATGTGTTATGTGAAGTAATAGAACAAAGTAATCGTGTATTATCAGCAATTATTCCGGGTCTGACTATTAAGATTAATGTCATTACAAAACAAACGATGGATAATGGAGAAAAAGGAGTCCGTTTTGAATTTTTATCACAGCGTGGGGAGCGTGAATTACCACTACGGACAGAGTCAGAAGGAATTTTGAAAATTATTTCTGTACTCAGTGTGCTCATTGCCGTTTATAATAACCCAAATGCTTGTGTAGTAATTGATGAATTAGATTCTGGTGTTTTTGAATATTTATTAGGCGAGTTGTTAACAGTGATTGATGAGGACGGAAAAGGCCAGCTTATTTTTACGTCTCATAATCTACGCGTGTTAGAGGTGCTTGCTATTAAAAACTTATGGTTTACGACAACGAACGAGGAACGTCGTTATATGCAGCTAAAAGGTATTAAAGAGGTAAATAATGCTCGAGATGTTTATTTACGTGCAATTCAGTTGGGCGGACAGGATGAAGAGGTTTATAAAGAAACGAAGATATTTAAAATTAAGCGTGCCTTTAGAAAAGCGGGTGTCCAGCGTGACTAAAAAAGTTCTTTTAATCATTGTAGAGGGGCAGACGGAGCAAATTGTTTTAGAGGATTATCTAGATGAACATTTTGCAAATTCTACGATTCGCTTCGATGTACAACGGGAGGATATTTTAACGAAGTGGGATGCCAATAAACGAATACCTAATATTAAAAATAGTGTTACGCGAGTGATTCAGAACTATTTGCAAAAGTATAAGTTTTTAGCGAAGGATTTAACTGCTGTTGTTCATATTACCGATGCAGACGGTTGTTTTATTGACCCAGAATTTGTAAAAGTGAAGGAAGATATTGAGCAAAAACTATACTATACAGAAGATGCAATATTGGTGAAAACTGAGAAGCGTAAGGAACAAATCGAGCAACGAAATGAAATGAAGGCGAGTAATGCCAAAATCCTTGTGGCGAATGATCATTTTAGCATTCAGCGATTAAGAATACCGTACCAGCTATTTTATTTTTCTACAAACTTAGAGCATGTACTTTGGAATGAGCGCAATGAAATAGCAACGGAAAAGGTGCAAAAGGCAGATGAATTTATGGACAATTTATCGAGTTCCATAGAAGAGTTTTTAAAAGACTATCTTCCAGTTAATGCAGAGCTTCCGTATAAAGAAAAAATGAAAATGAGCTGGTCATTTTTAATGGAGGGCTGCAATTCGTTACAACGCGGAACGAATGTACCGTTATTATTTGAGATGATTAAATCAGATGTACAATAAAATGCCCTCCGATGTACAGTGGAGGGCATTGCATAGTGCTGAAAAACAAAATGGCTAAGGTAATCTTTGTGAATGATGATGTCCGTTCCAGGCTACTCGCTTTGTCGCTGCCGCTACGCTTTCGCACAGAGCAGAGATTCCTGTGAGCGAGCGTCGAGCCGCTTCCTCCGCTTCGCTTCGTGCGGGGTCTCGCCTGTCTCGCTTTCCCACGGGAGTCAAGTAGCCTTCCACTACAATCAGCAATAGTGTAGAACTTTTTATATAATCTATGCATTTCAAAATTGCACAAATGGTTAGACATTTAACAAGAGATGACGGAAATCGCTAACAGTCATCTCTTCCTTTTTGTGTTTGTTCATAGTTGCAAATATGTCCTAAAATAGCTGAATCTTTAATTTTTGTTTCTTCACTTAACAATAAAAGCTTTGACATAATCCTACCACTGCCCAAGTGTAATGAATAGCTAGCAAGTTTACCTTCAATAAATAAGAGTTATTTTTTCATTTCAACGTTTGTTAGCTTTTAATAACTTCGCTAATTCCTCCACAATGACATTACGCATATCACTTGTAGAATGGACTTGCCTCGGAATCGACACTACCAACTTGAGCAACATTTACAACGAGGTAAACAATATAAAGAACGAGGTGTTTACGCTAGTTGTAAAAAAAGTGTAACAAATCATTAGTTGCGACGACTTATTTGTAAGTGTAGAAAGTGGGGTGAAGTTTTGCATCAGGATATATTAAAAATTGAACATTTGTACGATTGTTATCATCGTGATGTGTATCATTTTGCGCTTTATTATACAAATAGCAAACAAGAGGCAGAGGATATTACGCAAGAAACGTTTTTTAAGGCGATGAAGCAGTTACATAATTTGAAGGATAAAGATAAAGTAAAAACTTGGCTCTTATCAATTGCACGGAATACAGCAGTAGATATACATAGAAGGCAGAAAATAAAGCGTTTATTAACAGAAAAACTTAGCTTGCAGCCCGTCTTGAAGGAAATACCAAAGCCTTTAGAGATTGTGGAGAAAAATGAGCAATGGCAGGCAGTACAAGAAGCATTAATGACATTAAAATCACATGATCGGACAATCATTATTTGCAGAATGGTAAAAGACTACACGATACAAGAAACAGCTGCGATATTAGGTATCTCGGAAGTCAAAGTACGTGTTGATTTTCACCGAGCAATGGCAAGGCTTCGAAAAAAGGTAGGGAGGGATGATTGATGGAAGAACGTGATTACGATTTAGTTGATGCATTAAAGAAACGCCCTGATAAAGATCCAGATTTAGATTTCTCAAATCAATTACGTCAAAAACTCGAAAAGACTCATATAAAAAAGACAAAAAGATTTTCTATTGCAACCATACTAACCGTTCCAGTGACGCTAGCTGCACTTCTATTTGTATTCAGCATTAGTACAGGACAATCGTTCCATTTGAAAAATGCCGCACAGTTAACTATCAATCTGGAAAAAGATCTTACTAATATAGTATGTATGTTCCTCATGCTTACGCTCTCATTGTTTATTTTGTTCGTTTATTACAAAGGACTTACGAAGGGAAGACTTGTCTACATGACATTTTCTTTATCTTTCTTGGCATGGGTAGGGAACTTAATATATGCAGAGCATCAAAATATGGATGAACCTACTGTACAACCAAGCTCAAGCTATAACGAAACCTACGATTATACGAGTAAGCAATACTATATAGATGAAATTCAACAGGAACATGATAACTATTTGATGAAAACAAATGAGGGGGGTATGAAATAATGAAAAATCCTTACGATCATTTATTTAACGGGGTGTGCTTTGTATTTGTAGATTTAAGTAATTTCGGATTACCGGATATGTTGCCGGATTTTATTGGCTATATATTTTTTGCATATGGTATTCACTTACTGCCAACGTTCCATAATTTAAAGCGTTGGTCGAAAAACTTCGCTATTATTTTGGCGGTAATGTCATTTTTCTTAGAGCTAGGTCAATGGCTAGACTATAGTATATTAGGAGGAATTGGTGTACAGTTTATGCAATTTTTATTCATCATCTTCATGTACTGGGTTTTTCAATTATTATTACACATTCATAATAATAAACCTCTTGAAGCAAAAACATTAAAAACATACCAGAAATTTATGGCATTTATGCTTTGCGGTTTTGTCATACAGGCATTTTCAATAAATGTTGATACAAGTATGCGAGGGAATGTTCATTTTATAGGCTCTTTACTACAGCTGTTTGCTTATTTTTTATTTATATTCTATTATCGAGCGTGTCTTAAATACTATAAAAAAAATAATGGAAATAAGGTTCATTCGCTGTAACAAGCGATGGATCTTTTTTGCTTTAGGAATCTGTGTTTACTTAGCAATGACATCTTTTCCTTTCCTAATTCATAAGCTTTATAGGTGTAATTTTATCAAGCTAGAAGGAGGCACTGCCATTCAAATACATGTTGTACGGGCAGGGGAGTCCATATGGGGTATTTCGCAGGCGTATGGGACAACAGTTCAAAGTATCGTAGATGCCAATCAAATTCCTGAACCGAATCGATTAGTTGTCGGGCAAGCGCTTGTAATACCGATTGTAGGAAATTTTTATTATGTGCAGTCAGGGGATAGTTTATATTCAATCGGCCAACGCTTTGGCATTAATTATTTAACACTTGCTCAAGTCAACAATATTAGTCCGAGTCAGCCTTTATCGATTGGTATGCGACTTTATATTCCACCTCAACCAAAAACAAGAGCTGAAACATTGGCATATTTAGAGCCGAGAGGGACATTCGTTAGTGAAGCATTATTGAGCCAAGCAAGAGAAGCTGGTCCATTTTTAACGTATCTTGCTTTATTTAGCTATGAGGCAAGGCGAGATGGAACGCTTAAGGTACCACCGAGTCAAGGTGTGGCGCAAATTGCAAATGATACAGGAGCTTCTCTAGCGATGGTTGTCTCAAACCTAGAGAATTTTAGTTTTAGCGGTGATTTAGCGAGAGATATTTTTCAAAGTACAGCAGTACAGGATTTACTTTTTAATAATATTCTTGAAGAGGCAAAGCGTTTAGGAAGCGTTAAAGATATTCATTTCGATTTTGAGAATTTGCCGGGCGATCAACGAGAAGCATATAACAATTTTTTAAGGAGAGCGGTGAGTCGATTCCATCCACAGGGGTATACCGTATCGACAGCACTAGCTCCAAAAACAAGTGCTAGTGAGCGAGGTCCGTGGACAGAGGGGCATGATTATAAAGCACATGGAGAAATAGTGGATTTTGTTATGTTAATGACTTATGAATGGGGATATTCTGCAGGGCCACCTATGGCCGTATCGCCACTTCCCGAGGTAGAGGCGGTTGTAAAATATGCAGTAAGTGAGATACCTCGTAACAAAATTATACTTGGACAAAATTTATATGGATATAACTGGACATTGCCTTTTGTACAAGGGGGCCCGAATGCAGAAGCAATTAGTCCACAAAGAGCAATTGAAATTGCTAAAAAATATAATGCTGCTATTCAGTTTGATTTGAGATCTCAAGCTCCGTTCTTTGAATACTACGATGAGCAAGGTAGAGCACATGTGGTGTGGTTCGAGGATGCAAGATCCATTCAAGCGAAGTTCAATTTAATCAAAAGGTACAATCTTAGAGGAGTAGGCTACTGGAAATTAGGTCTCCCATTCCCGCAAAATTGGCTATTGATCGGATCAAATTTTGATGTAGTAAAGAAATGAGAATCTTAAGGAGTAAATACTTTCGCTGCAAAAGGAGCTCATTCCCTTTTTCTAATAAATATTAATTATCTGGAAATGACATTTCCATTTATGGAAATATATATTATAATAATGGTAAATGATATTTTAGGAGGTATATTTTGGATAAATTTAAAAAGTTAGGTATTATACTAGCGTCTACTGCATTTTCAGTGGGTGTAATTTCGCCAATGGCACAAGCTTCAGCAAATGTAAAAGAATCACAAGAGAGAGTTGCAATCCAAGTTGCTTCAACAGAAACAAAGGTTACAAAAAGTGAACTTATTAAGCAATTGAATACATTATTCCCAGGCAAGTTCAAATTTGTATCAGAGAAGGATTTCTCAATGGGGGAAGCGCATTACTTTAATGATGATGCTACAATACGCTATGACTTAAGCTTCCAAAAGACAATCAATGGCAAAGATGTTTTTGGTGAATTTACGTTTAAAGGCGAAAATTTAGAACTAGAATATTTCCACTACCAACCTGCCAATATAGCGGATGCATTGTATCCAGTGAAGTATTCAGAGGCCGATGCAAAGAAAATTGCCCAAGACTTCTTAAAGAAAATGCCGAATACTGCAAATTACAAGCTTCGTGAAGACGATTGGTATGGTGATTTTGGTTTTAGTTTTAGTCGACCTTTATCTGAACCAATTACGTATTCATTCAATTATTCGCCAACACATAATGGTGTACCACTAAGTAATGAGAATCTCAATATTACTGTTCTAGCAAATGGTGAAGTTGTAAGTATGTATCGTAATACTGGGTCAACTAGTAAGGCAACATTTGATAATGTAGATCAGAAAAAAAATGAATCAGATATACTTGCACAAGTTCGCGAAAATTTGTCAGTAGATTTGCGCTATATGGTGGATTATAACTACCAAACAGGCGAATCTATTGCGAAGCTTGTATATATGCCGCCAACAAGCTTCACGGGTGTGCATGCATTAAATGGGCAGTGGCATACAGTGAATGGTTTTACTTCTCAAGTTCCAACGGCAAAAGGTGTAGAAAAACTGGCATCGCAACCACTTGAACCTAGAAAGAAGGACGTTACAGTAGCAGAAGTCGAAGAGCTAGCTAAGTCTTTCTTGAAAGTTGATTCAGACAAAGTGAAGCTAGAAATTGAGTCGGTTAATGAAAGAGAAAACGACAATGGTGAGACAATTTATTCAGTAAATTATATGTATCATTTAGGAAATAGTGGCTATGGCGCATCATTCGAAGTGAACAAGGCAACAGGTGAGATTACAGATTACTGGGATATACGTAGAGATTTCATGGAGACAGATCAGAAAGTAGAACCAATCGCGAAAGAAGCTGCTTTAGCAAAAGCGATAGACTACTTAAAAGCATGGGCTCCGTCCTACCTTCATAACTATTCAAAACCAATAGAAGAAACAACATATGACAAAGAAAGTAAACGATATTACTTCTCCTTCCCACGTATTGTCAATGGTATTGCTGTAGTAGGGGATGAAATTTCTGTAGGTATTAGTGCAGATGGGAAATTAAGTTCATTAAATATTAGTAATCACAAGATTGATAATTGGCCAGCTGTAAATAAAGCTATTCCTGCTGATAAAGCAAAAGAAACGTTCCATAAGGGACTAAGCTTGGAGCTTCAGTATGCAAAACAGGATGGCGAGGATAAACATCACTATGATTTAGTATACTCTCCAGTTTATGATGGTAGCTTATTCAATAGTATTGATGCAACAACTGGTAAATGGCTTCAAAATGTTGATGATGCTAAAGAAAAACCAGCTATTTCACATCCAACAGCTGGAGGAGAATTAACTTATTTACTACACCAAAATGTATTAGAAGTGAAAGACCCAGCAAACTTTAATGCTGATACAGCTGTAAACAAGGGAGAAGCTTTAAAAATTTTAGTTAAATCATTATCATACGGATATTATGATTTTGGTACGTATGGAAGAGAAGACGAGAAGCAATCCTTTAAAAATATTGACAAAAAGCATCCATTATACGGAACCGTTGAACAAGCTGTAGGCATAGGTATTATACAACCTGCGGATCAATTTGCAGTAGATAAAGAATTGACTCGTCAAGAGCTTGCAGAATGGTTAGTACGTGTACTAAATTTAGAGAGTGCTGCTAAGCATGGTGACATTTACAAATTAAACTTTGCTGATGCAAGCTCAATTAAACAGGAATACGCAGGTTATATTGCTTTAGCAAGTGCGATGGGTCTAATTGATGGACAGCAAAATAAATTCAATGCTACTGGGAAAGTGACGTATGCAGATTTGGCAATATCTACAGTTCGTCTAGCAAAGGCTATTAATGAGGAAAATAACGGCCGCCGTTACTACTATTAATCAATAATCGATACATGAAAGGGTATCTCCTATTTTAGGGGATACCCTTTTAACTTCTTTCAGCAAGTGTTTTCTGTACCGAAAGCGAAGCGACAGGTGCAAGTGTTTTCTGTACCGAAAGCGAAACGGCAGTTACAAATATGACGAGGTATAATTGATGATTACAGAAAAACAAAAGGATTGCCGTTAATTATTTTATATGTTATTATTGTCTCGAATTAAAGATAAATGAATTCAAAGTAAATGGGAAGAGGGAGTCGTATGAAGGAAAACAATCGTAATTTAAAAGCTTTTACGGTCTTGTTCCGGGCGTATCAAACGATTCAGGATGCAACAAAGAGAGATTTACTTCAATACGATTTAAATCAAACCGAATTTTCAGTACTTGAGTTTTTATATCACCATGGTGAGCAACCAATTCAAGTGATTGGAAAGAAAATTTTAATTGCAAGCAGTAGTATTACGTATGTTATTGATAAGCTCGAACAAAAAAGTTTTGTGTATCGACGTGCTTGCCCAAAGGATCGTCGTGTCACATATGTTTTATTAACATATGAAGGACAAACGTTGATGGAAGAAATATTTCCAAAGCATGAACAAAAAATTAATGAGATTTTTGAAGTATTAGATCAACAGGAGATGGACACAATGATCCTGTCTTTAAAAAAGGTTGGTTTAAACGCAGTTGAAAAATAAAAAAAATTTACGTATATATCTCGAAATCGAGATAAATAGGAGGAACATAAAATGAACCATTTAAAAGGAATTCACCACGTTACTGCTATTACAAGTAGTGCGGAAGAGAATTATAAATTCTTTACTTATGTATTAGGGATGCGATTAGTGAAAAAAACAGTAAATCAGGATGATATCCAAACATATCATTTATTCTTTGCGGATGATAAAGGTAGTGCTGGTACTGATATGACATTTTTTGATTTCCCAAACATCCCAAAAGGTGTGCATGGAACGAATGAAATTTCCAAAACTTCATTCCGCGTGCCTACAGATGTGGCATTGGACTATTGGGTAAAACGTTTTGATCGATTAAATGTTAAACATACAGGTATACAAGAGCAATTTGGCAAGAAAAATTTATCATTCGTAGATTTTGATGATCAGCAATATCAACTTATTTCTGATGAAAACAATACAGGTGTTGCATCAGGCACTCCATGGCAAGATGGACCGATTCCTCTAGAATACGCAATTACAGGCTTAGGTCCAGTTTTTGTAAGAGTTGCTAATTTAAAATATTTCAAAGAGGTGCTCGAAAAAGTGATGCTCTTTACAGAAATTGCAGAGGAAGGGGATTTCCATTTATTTGAGGTTGGTGAAGGCGGAAACGGTGCACAAATCATTGTAGAGTTTAACGCAGTTTTACCAGTAGCTCGTCAAGGCTTCGGTACAGTACATCATGCAGCATTCCGCGTAGAGGATCGCGCTGTATTAGATGAATGGACTGAACGATTTGAAAGCTTTGGCTTCCATACTTCGGGTTATGTAAACCGTCACTTCTTTGAATCCCTTTATGCACGAGTTGCACCACAAATTTTATTTGAGCTAGCTACTGATGGCCCAGGATTTATGGGGGACGAGCCTTATGAAACATTAGGTGAAAAATTATCGTTGCCACCGTTTTTAGAGCTAAAGCGTGCACAAATTGAAGAGCTTGTTCGTCCTATTGACACTGTAAGAAGTACGATTACGTTCGATAAAGAATAAGAGTAATACTTTTCATTCCATTCAGTAGAGAAACACAAGTCTCGCTGAATGGAAATTACATATTTTTAAAAGAAAATGATTGGAGGTCAATTGGATGGAATTTGCAAAGGTAATAGATAAGCGTCGTTCTGCGAATAATTTTATAGAGGGTATTAAGATGAGCGAAGAAGATATACGTCCTATTTTGGAGGATGTCAAACTTGCTCCATCTGCTTTTAATTTACAGCATGCTAATTACATCGTTGTCTTAGATGAAGAAAAAAAAGAAAAAGTAAGAGAAGCAGCATACGGGCAATATAAAGTGCACTCAGCCTCGGCGGTTATACTTGTTTTAGGAGATAAAGAAGCCTATAAAAATACTGCTAACCTTAGTCAAGGGATGGTAGACTTAGGCATTATTAATGCTTGTGAGTTAGAAAATCTTGTTGAAGAAAATACAAAATTTTATAATGAGCGCGGCGAGGAGTTTAAGAAAGAGGAGGCTATTCGTAACGCTTCACTTTCAGCTATGTTATTTATGTTGGCAGCCAAAAATCGTGGATGGGATACATGTCCAATGATCGGCTTTGATCAGCAACAAATGAGAGCCCTTTTTAATGTCCCAGAAACACAAGAAATTGCGCTAATGATTACAATTGGTAAGGAAAAAGAAAGTAGTCGCCGCTTGCGTGGTTATCGTAAACCAGTTGAGGAATTTGCAACCTATTATTAGGTCGGTATAAAATAAAAGTGCTTTACAAAAAATAAATTTAATGCACATTTAGGAGGAAATATTGTGAAAGTAGTAGCAATCGTAGGTAGTATCCGTAAAGAATCTTATAATCTGCAGTTAGCGAAATTTATTCAAAAGCGTTATGCGGAGAAATTGGATCTTGAAGTATTAAGCTTAAAAGACCTACCAATGTATAACCAAGATATCGAAAATGAAGCACCGCAAACAGTATTAGATTTTAAAGCACAAGTAAAAGAGGCGGATGCCGTTCTTTGGCTGACTCCAGAATATAATGGTACAGTGCCAGGTGTTATGGTTAACGCCATCGATTGGTTATCTCGCGTTGATAAAGTAATGATTGGTAAGCCATCATTCATGATGGGTGCATCAATGGGTAACTTAGGTACTGTTAAAGCACAATTACACTTAAGAGATATTTTATTCTCACCTGGAGTAAATTCACCATTACTTAGTGGTAATGATGTTTATATTGGCGCAGTACACACTAAATTTGATGCTGAAGGCCATTTAACAGATGAGGGTACTATCAAATTCCTAGATGTAGTTATTGATAACTTCTTAAACTGGATGAAAACATACGTTTAACAATAGAATGTCCCATTAGTATGTAAAATACTGATGGGACATTTTTAGGTTTTATAATATTTTTTGGGTTTAGAGGTTAAAGCCCCGACACTCTTTGCCTTATATATAAGTCGGAACGGAAATCAACCCACGTTTTGGTGATGAACCTTTATTTGATTGGAATTATTTTCAATACCTTTTGAAGACGGTATGCAAAAATACCCGCGAATATAGCTAAAATAATATCCTTTGGCAAAGGAGGCATCATCCAAAGCCATGCTATTTTATACGTGAAAGCATCAGGCGCACTAGCCCATAGCTTATAGGCAAAGTACATCCAATTTGTCCCTAATAAATAATTAATAGCAGTTGCAACTAATGCAGCAACTACATAGCTTTTCTTCGTTCCAATGCGTTCTACAATAAGCCCTGCGACAAATGCTGCTAATATAAACGAGACAATGAAACCAAATGTAGGACTTAAAATTTGTCCAAAGCCTCCGCTGAATCGTGCAAATACAGGTGCTCCTGCTAAACCGATGCACATATAAACAGTACAAGCGAGTGCCCCTTTTCTACTACCGAGAATAAGTCCCGCTAAAATAGCAAAAAACGTTTGCAATGTGATCGGTACTCCGCCAACAACCATGAAAGGCACAATGGACGTAATATTAGCTCCTATCATCATTAATGTTGAAAAAAGTCCAATGTATGCAATATCTACTGTTCTTAATTTTTGATGTGTATGTTCCACAATGGTTGTCATTATTTCACCTCTGAAAAGTAATGTTGATAATAATAGTGTAAGAAAATAAAGTTTTTGTGTCAACTTTATTATCGCTTTAGGTTAACGTAAAGGTGTTTCTTAACTTGATAAATGATTGATAGTATAGACTAACTATTGAAATATATGATAGAATTGTCATAATTTTAAATCATTCGATACTAATGGTGTGACATCTTATACAATGTGTCACTTAAAAGGGAAATCGGTGCAAATCCGACGCTGTCCCGCAACTGTAACGAGGAGTTCTATGATGATTTAGCCACTGTTCTAGAATGGGAAGGCAATCATAGATACATTGATTCGAAGCCAGGAGACCTGCCATTTAGTTATTCCTGTAATGCCCACGAGGATGAAAGCGATTACGGACAATAGTAGAAGAAAATCTAACATTGTTTAATTTCTTTCAGCAGGTGTCCAAATACACGCTGAAAGACGCGATTATGCCAAGCATAATTGATTCTAGGGTATTTCCATGCGCATTTGCATGGAATACCCTTTTTTCTTTCATTTATCTTCGTACTGCAAATATTAGCAGAGTATCAGCTACAATTACGGCTAGATGAAATTAATGTTTAATGATTAGGAGTTAATAAAAAGATGAATAGAAAATTTATGTTACTTTCGATGCCCCTTCTACTACTACTTATTATTTCAATGACAATTGCAATTATGGTTGGATCGGTTTCCGTTACGCCACTTTATGTATGGAAGGTTATCCTTTCTAAAATCCCTATTATTCAAAGCTCAATCGAACAAGATTGGAGTCGCTCACAGGAAATTATCATTTGGCAAATAAGGGCTCCGCGTGTATTACTCGCTGCTATCGTCGGAGCAGGCTTGGCAATTGCAGGAGCAGCTATTCAGGCGCTCGTTCGTAATTCAATTGCAGAACCATATATTTTAGGGATTTCTTCTGGAGCGACGGTTGGTGCCACAGCTGTCATCATTTTAGGTGCCTTTTCATTTCTGGGCGTTTATGCTCTTTCCGTATCGGCTTTTTTAGGCTCTCTCACAGCAATGGGGTTAGTTTTCTTCTTATCGCATGTTGGCGGTAGAGTATCCGTCTTTCGACTTTTGCTTTCAGGGATGGCGGTGTCATTTATTTTATCTGCTATTTCAAATTTTATCTTAATGTTGTCGAAGCAAGAGGGGGGAATGAAGGCAGTCATGTTTTGGATGCTAGGAAGCCTAGCAGGGGCGAAATGGAGTATTCTTGTAATTCCTGCAGTCATTTTTATTGTAGTATTTGCCTTGTTATGGCTCAACTATCGCAGCTTAAATTTATTACTTCTTGGAGAAGAAGCCGCAGTTACATTAGGGGTTAACTTACAACAATTTCGAATACAGCTTATTTTATTAGTATCGTTATTAACGGGTGTGTTGGTTGCTGTAAGTGGCTCAATTGGATTTGTTGGTTTAATCATTCCACATATTGTACGGCTAATTGTAGGTTCAAATCATAAGTATGTCATACCGATTAGCGCATTATTAGGGGGGATATTCTTAGTTTGGGCAGATGCACTTGCTCGAATATTAATTGCCCCTGAGGAAATGCCGATAGGAATTATCACGGCTTTTTGCGGAGGTCCATTTTTCATTTGGCTGCTACGTCGTAACAATTATTCTTTCGGTGAAGGAGATTAAAAAAATATGACATTAGAAGCGAAACAAATATCATTCTCCATTTCTGATGAACGCATATTACATGAAGTAAATGTTCAAATAAAGGACAAGCAATTTGTTGGGTTGATCGGTCCTAATGGTAGTGGGAAGTCAACGCTATTAAAGAATTTGTACCGTTTATTAAAACCAGAAAGTGGAACAGTGTTATTAAATGAACAAGATATTCTAAAGCAATCGAGTAAAAACATAGCTAAAAATCTAGCAGTTGTGAGTCAAGAAACACCGGTCTTATTTGATTTTACAGTGCATGATTTAGTGAGTATGGGGAGAACACCCCATAAAAAACTATTGGAGTTTGATCAAGAGCAAGATTTTCAAATCGTAAAGGATGCACTGAAGCAAACGGGTATCGCTCATTTAGAGAAACGTAGCTATAGCTCTCTTTCGGGTGGCGAAAAAAAGCGTGTGATGGTTGCTCGTGCCCTTGCTCAGCAAGCACAAGTGCTTATTTTAGATGAGCCAACAAATCATCTAGATATTCAGCATCAATTGCAGCTTATGGATCTAATCCAAACCTTACAATTAACAGTTGTTGCTGCAATCCATGATTTAAACATTGCGGCTATGTATTGCGATCAAATTTATGTTTTACAGCAAGGTCGAATTGTTTGTTTTGGCACGCCAGAAGAAGTACTTACACCGACATTATTACAAGATGTATTTGGGGTTTATGCCGATATTCAAACACATCCACTGACAGGTAAGCCATATTTAACGTATATCCCAGAGCAATTCACGAAGGAAGTTAAATGATTGATACATATTGTTATGGAGAGATTTGAAAGTGAAAATGTATATAGAAAAGTGAAAGATTTGTTGTTGCTGTCGCACAGATAAACAATGCTGAGGTTTCTTTTTATCTCTAAAAATTGTGGTTGATCTTCGTTTCGACTGGGCGACTCATTGGGGATCAGCGATAGTGGAACGAAGGCTAAGAGCATCACATCCTGTGATAACGCCTTCTTGACCAACATCGTGCCGCTGTCGCTACGTTAGCACTACGCTTTCGCGCAAAAAACATCTGTTGGCCCGACGCCCCCAGGAAGCTCTGCTCTGTGCGAAAGCGAAGCGCCAGCAACAAATGTTTTAACTGTGCGAAAGCGTAGCGGCAGCAACAAAGCACCTAGTCGGAACGGAAATCAACCCCTCGCTTTGCCAAAGGGCCATAAGCTTTAGGACACATTTACTTACTTAGAATTGAAGACAAATTAAGATACTGCTTTTAAGCCTGCCACACCGATGATAATGGCGATGATACTAATAATTCGAGTCAGGTTTTTAGATTCACCGAAGAATATAATATTCACGAGAACAGCCCCAACTGTACCAATACCAATCCACACTACATAGGCAATGCTTAACTGTAGATAGTTAAAGGAGGTATATAAAAGCACAAAGGACATACCAAAGCCGCCCGCATATATTAATAAATTACGTATAGTTTTGTTCTGACTATAAAAGCGTAAACCTACAACACCGATAATTTCTGAAATTGCGGCTAATAAAACAAGTAACCAGCCCATTATGCATTAGCTCCTTTCTTTTCATCATAATCTTTTGAAGGGTTATCAGCTAAATTAAGACCAATAACACCTAATACTAAAATAAACATGAAAATTCCTTTTATCGTATTAAACTCACCATCGAAAATAAAAATGTCCATTAATGTAGTACCAATTGCACCGACCCCTGCAAAAGTCGCATAAACTGTGCCAGTAGGTAAGTTTTCACAAGCCTTCGATAAGAAATGAAAATCCAACGCAATTAAGGAAACAATAATAATCCAATGCCACCAAGCACCGGCAACATTAAAACCAAATATCCAAAACAATTCAAACAAACTAGTTAATCCAACATAAACCCAATCTTTTTGCATAGTTATTCCTTTCATTTATCCATGATTATGACTGACAATCAGTCATTTTTAGTGTAAAAGAGAACGTCACTTAGGCGTGACGTAAACCGAGTGCATGATGTAAAAAGTTGAGGAGCTCAAGCTTTTGAAGTCTAATTGTTTCTTCTTCACTGTCATCATACAAGTAAATTTGTTCAGCAGCAGATTCTACTAGACCGATAATAAGTTTAGAAGAACGTGTAGTGTTTAGAGATTCACGTATCGTTCCTTCTTGTTGAGCCTCGTATAAGAAATTATTCATCCATTCGTAATAGGGAGCATATATATTTTCCCATTCTTTCATATGCTCGGTTTGTGTAATACCAGCATAGATAAGTGCAAATACATCTCGATATTCCTCTGTTAGTGAAAATACAATATCTACTAACTTTTCAAGCCGCTTTGCAAAAGGCTCCTGTGTTGAAATACCATCGTTTATAGCAGCAATAATTTTCTCAACCATAACTTTTGCAATGGCTGGCATAACTGAAAGCCTTGATGGGAAATAAAGATAAAATGTCCCTTGCGCAATACCTGCAGCTTTTACGATATCTGAAACCTTTGTCTTTTCAATTCCTTTTTCACGAAAAACTTCAATTGCAGCTTGAATAATTTTCTCTTCTTTTGACATGGAATCCCTCGCTTTTAGCCTGCTTATTTATTATGTTACAAAATAGCTGAAATAAAGTCAACGAAAAATGACTGACAATCAGTCATTATTTTCTGTGTATATATGTTTCTTATTTAGGGAACTTTATTCGTGAAAGGATTTGATGAAAATGGAAGAGATAAAAATTGCGCAACTAAATCAGCAACAGCTTGAAAGGATTAATGAGCTAGAAAAGAACATTGGGGTGACCTTAGTAGCCTATGATTCTTCAATATTGCCATCACAAGGCTCGGGTGCCTTTGAGTCAAATAATAGCACTAACAGCAATCATCCATCATAATTACGAATAAAATGCCTTGCAGCAATGTGAGGTTTTTTTATTTCACTTAAAGAGTGGATAGGGGGTTACAATGATGCAGGATTTCTATGCAGATTTACATATTCATATTGGACGCACTTCAAGTGGACGTGCTGTTAAAATAACTGGCAGTAAAACGTTAACGCTAGCGAGAATTTTAGAGATTTCAAGCGCAAGAAAGGGACTAGAAATTATCGGGATTATTGATTGTCATTCACCAGAAGTAATGGATGAAATGGCTAAGATGATAGAACAGGGTGAACTGAAGGAGCTGGAACAGGGAGGACTTCGTTTTCAAGAAACTACACTTATTCCAGGTTCTGAAATTGAAGTATATGATCAGCATTGCCTTGGACCCATCCATGTGCTTGCTTATTTTCCAACACTTTCGCTTATGAGGGAATTTTCAAACTGGATGTCTAATCATATGAAAAATATCCATTTAAGCTCTCAGCGAATTTATTGTGATGGGCTAACATTGCAGCAAAAGGTTCATGAATTAGGCGGTCTTTTTATTCCTGCCCATGTCTTTACACCATTTAAAAGTTTGTTCGGTAAAGGTGTACATCGTAGTTTAACAGAAGTTTTTGACCCTCAGCTTATAGATGCGATAGAGCTTGGGTTAAGCTCCAATACTGAAATGGTGAGTAACATTAGAGAACTGCAAGCATATACATTTGTTAGCAATTCTGACGCACATTCACTTGGGAAAATTGCACGTGAGTATCAAAAATTGAGACTATCAAATGCAAATTTTACAGAATTAAAGATGGCGCTTCATGAGCAACAAGGTCGAGCAGTAACAGCCAATTATGGTTTAAATCCTTTGCTTGGTAAATATCATCAAACCGTCTGTGCAAAATGTGGTGAGCAGCTCAGCACCGCTGCAACAATTTGTACAAACTGTGAAAGCACGCAAATTATAAAAGGGGTTGCAACACGCATAAAGGAGCTTTCAGAGCAAGTAACTGATAAACGTGCACGACCACCATATATTCACCAAGTACCACTAGAATTTATTCCAGGATTAGGGCCGAAAATGATGGAACGATTAGTACAAGCATTTGGTACAGAGATGAACATCTTGCATCGAGTTACGCTAGAACAACTCGAACAAATCGTGCCACATAAAATTGCCAAGATGATTGATTTAGCAAGAACGGGGCAATTGGTAATTGAAGTTGGTGGTGGCGGCATTTATGGGAAGGTTCAGCTGGAATAAAAAAGGTTCATCACCATAGGCGCAGTTCACTGATCCCCAAGAAGTCGCCCAGCCGGAACGAAAACATGGCGTACATTTTAATAAACGTCATCCTAACTTTTGGTGATAAACATTAAAAATAATTACGCTTTTTTAGCCCATTTCCATCTCCTGTATATTAAAATAGTAATTAGTAAAATTTGGAGGAGTGAGGGTGTGCAATTATCAAAGAAATTTCGATTTTTAGCGGCTAGCATTCTGGCATGTCAATTAGTAGTACCAATAGGTGTAAATGCGGAGGAACAAAGAGACTACATAGCGCCAAGTTGGGTAGATCAAGCAGATTATGTAGCACTGGGTGATTCCTTAGCACACGGTATGAATGAGGTTGGTATGATCGGGTTAGGTTACACGGATTTTGTTGCACAAGCTTTACAGCAAGATGGTTTAATTACTTCTTATAATAAGGGTTTTGCCAATTCAGGCTATACAACGAGTGATGTATTAAAGGATATACAAAATAATGTGGAAAAGTCAGTGGTAGGATTCGGTTATCCAAGTGAGAAGGTAAAGGTTCACACATCTATTAAAGAGGCTGAAATTATTACACTAACCGTTGGTGCCAATGATTTAATACCTATTTTAGAAGAGTCTCAGACAACAGGCATTAATGCAGCAATGATGCTAAAAGCTTCCCAGGGAGCAATAAAAAATATTGCTGCTATATTAGAAGAAATTAAGAAGCTTAATCCGAATGCTCAAATTTATGTGATGGGCTATTATAATTCTTTTCCTTACTATAGTGAGGATGTACAGCAACAATTTAAAATGCTATTAAAAGTTATGAATGCAACGATAAAAACGACTGCTGAAAAAGCGAGTGCCATTTTTGTACCGACATACAATATTGTAGCAAAAGATGTTCCAAGCTATTTACCAAACCCTGATAATATTCATTTAAGTGAAGCAGGCTATTTAGCAGTAGCGAACGAGGCGTTTTTACCAGCGATTAAAACAAGTACGTTATGGGATGTATCAAAAACGATCCAAGCAAACATGATGGATAGTACAACGGTAAAAATAAGCTGGCAGGAAGCAAAGGATAATGTAGGTGTCACTAGTTACAAAGTATATGTAAACGGTAAACTAACATTTACACAAGATGCTGCAATAAACGCTATAACGTTGGATAATTTAATAGCGAATACAGCATATACGGTAGCAATTAAAGCGGTGGATGCGGCTGGGAATGAAAGTGTTCAAAGTCCAACAGTTACTTTTACTACGGGAAGAAATTTAAGCTTTACTGATATAGAAAAGAATTGGGCAAAGGAGTTTATATTGAAGGCAGCTGAATTGGGTATTATGAATGGGTATCCAGATGGTACGTTTAAACCTGATCAATTTGTTACTCGTGCACAGGCCGCTTCGATGCTTGTTAGAAGTCTTGGTTTAACGACGAATGAACAGGCACCGTTTACAGACATTGCAATTTATGATGTCGGAACTCAGTCAGAAATTGCAGCAGCGTATGCATATGGGCTAATTAAGGGATCGGATGGTACGTTTAGCCCAGGGCTGCCAGTTACTCGCGCTCAATTAGCAGTAATGATTAATCGTGCTTATGAATATGAGAAAAAGCAATCTTATGCTGTGAAAGGGAAAGCCCCATTCTCTGATATTGCCTCTTACGACGAAGAAACAAAACATGCAATAACTATGTTATATGAGCAAGGTATTATTATAGGTAGTGAAGGGGGATTTGCACCCGAGGCTCCTACAAAACGAGGCCAAGCAGCGAAAATATTTATAAATTTTAATAGTCTATTAAAGAAATGAAATCATTAAAGGTAGAGGTTGTGAATAGAAACCTCTACCTTTAAGCGTTTGCATATGTTATTTTTATTTCGATGGATATCTAGTACAGTTTAGGCGCTCATTATTAAAAGTTGGAGATAACATTAGTTGAAAGGTATGCCATATTGATAAGTTGATCTTCGTTACGGTTGGGGACTCCTTGGGGATTAGGGATAGAGGAACGAAGGCTAAAACCATCACATCCTGTGATAATGCTTTCGTGACCAACATCGTGCCGCTGTCGCTACGTTAGCACTCGCTTTCGCGCAAAAACATCTGTTGGCCCGCCGCCCCCAGGAAGCTCTGCGCGAAAGCGAAGCGACAGCAACAAATGTTTTAACTGTGCGAAAGCGTAGCGACAGCAACAAATGTTTTAACTGTGCGAAAGCGTAGCGGCAGCAACAAATGTTTTAACTGTGCGAAAGCGAAGCGACAGCAACAAATGTTTTAACTGTGCGAAAGCGAAGCGACAGCAACAAATGTTTTAACTGTGCGAAAGCGAAGCGACAGCAACAAATGTTTTAACTGTGCGAAAGCAAAGCGGCAGCGACAAAGCGCCCAGCCGGAAACGGAAATCAACCCCATGTTATGGCAAGAAACGTATTTAGAATTGTAATAACGCTGAAGTGAAAATGGATCAAAGGAGAATGCGATGCTGTCATTTATTTTATCTGCAAAAAGATTGTTAGTAGGCATGTGGAAGTCATTCAAGCGTCCACAATTTCTATCTTTGTTTACAACATTATTTTTTATCATTCTTTCAGGGACAATGTTTTATAAAGGAACGGAAGGATGGTATTGGATTGATGCCATGTATTTTGCAGTAGTGAGTTTAATTCCAACCGGTGTTGAGACGGGATTGTATCCTACTAGTAATTTTTCAAAGATATTTACAATGATTTATTTAATCGTTGGAACAGGCGTCATGTTTATTACGCTATTAATGCTCGGCAGATCAATAGTCGATTTTACAATTGAGGAAGAAAAGAAAGAACAAGCAATAAAACGTCTGAAAAAATAAAAAAGCAGTTCAATAAATCTATAAGATTTACTGAACTGCTATTCTTTACTTAGTTACGATAGTCTAGCAATGATGCCTTCTTCATCGTCTAAGACTAATTCGATTCCTGTTGAAAATGGATCACCATGTAGGACGTCTTTAATCCATACACGTAGTGCACCAATCATTGCTGATGTATTGAACATCTCGACTTGACCATTCGTTTCAACTTCTGCACCGAAGCCTGCGTCATCATCGTATGTTAGTTCTACAAGTACATCCTCAGGGCGAATGTTTTTATAGTAAGCCTGAGATAAGCAAATTGCATTTATAATATCTTGTTCATTAACTATTTGTGCCATTGTGCTTCCTCTTTACGCTTTTTATCTTTAAACATATTAACAATTTTTACAACTAGCATTATGATAACCATGATGGCTGCAACGTTAATTAATAAGCCTAAAATATTACCAAGCATACCCATACCACTGAAAAGACTTCCGAATAATAAGCCAGCTAAGCCACCAAGCATTAAGCCTTTCATAAGACCACCTGAGAAGAAGCCGCCTTTCTTAGCTGTTGAATCCGTTTTGTTTGTGCTTTTATTTGTTGTTGCATTATTTTGATCTTTAGATTTATCCTGAGATTTTTGGAAATTAGAGCTATTGTTATTATTATTGTTTGAGAAGCCTTTTTTACCTGACTTATAGGATTTAGCTTCTGCAGTTGGTGTATCTGAGATGAACAATGTTGCACCTACAGTTGCAAACATAAGTGTCGCTGCAAAAAGAGCGGCAAGAATTTTTTTCATTACTTACATTCCTCCAATATAATTTTTAGTTTTGTCATAAACTAATCTAATAGTAATTTTACATGAACCATCTCGAAAAATAAAATAAACGCTTTCATCAATTTAGGTATATGCACAAATTTGAACAAGTAGTGACAATGTTAATCCAAATGTTGGACATGCATTACTTATATCGTTAATTGTAGTGGAGGTTGGACGTCCGCCCCTAGTAGGAACGGAATTCAATCTTGAGTTAAGAGGATAAGCCTTAAAAGGGTATATGGAAAGAAAGGAGTGAAACGATGATTTCAACATTACTACTATTAATTTTAATTTTTTTAATTTTTTATATAACGGAAAGAAGACGTTTTTTCAATGCAGTAGTGCTGGGTCTTGTAGGGTTGTTTATTTTAGGCATTATACTTAGTCATCCAGTATTTCTCCCGAATGAGCAGGGGATTGTGTCGAAGATGGGTATAGTCGTAATACTTGGAAGTTTCCCGAGTATAATGTTTATTTTATCGATAGCTACGTTTTTTAATAGTAAAGTTTTACTTGAAAAAGAAGGACGTAAAGTACGAAATCTATTGTTAGCTGTTTTTGGTTTGAGTTTTTTTATTATGATGATTTGGTATGTATTTGTGATTTTTATGAATATCGAAAATAATCTTTGGCATATTCTTTTCTTCTATGGGTTCTTGGTATTCGGATATACAATGTTTTTATATACAAGCATAATGGCCTACGCTACTCTATATCATTTTACGCCTATCTTTTATGAGCCTAACTATATTATTGTGTTAGGGTCAGGACTAATCGGAGATAAAGTACCGCCGCTTTTAGCTAGCCGTTTAGACGAGGCAGTAAAGCAGTTTAAAAAGTATGATGAACGACCTTACATTATCGTCTCAGGTGGACAGGGAAGTGATGAAAAAGTATCAGAAGCATATGCCATGAAAAAATATATAGTTGACGAACATCAAATACCGTCTCAAAAAGTATTTATGGAAGATCAATCGACAAATACTGAGCAGAATATGGCATTCTCTAAAGAAATTATGGATAAACATGCTCAGGGGAAAAAATATCGATCCTTATTCGTAACAAATAATTTTCATGTTTTTCGTGCAAGTATTTATGCCAAAAAGGTGAAGCTTGATGCACAAGGTGTTGGTTCAAAGACAGCCTTTTATTATGTACCTAATGCATTTACTCGTGAATTTATTGGTTTATTAGAAATGTATAAATGGATTCATGTCACTGTCTTTTTGTTTATTACATTGTTTATTGGCTTAATATTAAGAGCATATGTGTAACCAATATAGAGCTGTCTTCCATATAATAGTGGCAAGGTGCATTTTATTTCCATTCAGTAGAAGACTTCCACTTCAAGGTGGTGAAATGAATGCGGACGGGTTTCCTTTTTTAGAGTGTGTCTAAATACCTACTGAAATAGAGGGGCTCAGTTTAAGAGTGCCACGTCCTGTGGCAATTGATCTGTGCGAAAGCGCAGTGCAACGTAGCGACAGCAACAAATGTTTTCTGTGCGAAAGCGCAGTGCAACGTAGCGACAGCAACAAATGTTTTCTGTGCGAAAGCGCAGTGCAACGTAGCGACAGCAACAAATGTTTTCTGTGCGAAAGCGCAGTGCAACGTAGCGACAGCAAC
>NZ_JBWHYQ010000032.1:0-37591 GCF_056322905.1 Lysinibacillus sp. G1-3 | reverse complement strand
TGTGCGAAAGCGCAGTGCAACGTAGCGACAGCAACAAATGTTTTCTGTGCGAAAGCGCAGTGCAACGTAGCGACAGCAACAAATGTTTTCTGTGCGAAAGCGCAGTGCAACGTAGCGACAGCAACAATTATGCCAAGGCGAAATTGATAGTAGTGTGCGAGGGGGAAAACGAATGTATGGGCAATTTTTAGCAAAAAAAAATAAAGAGCGAATAGTGTCCCTACAAAAGCTCGCGCAAACGCAAGATACGTGTTTTGCGCAAAACATTGATATGATAGCAGTCAAAGAAGTACAGTTAGCAGCCGTGCACAAAATTGTATATCAAGTTGTGCAGGGACTATTGAAAAAAAAACAACAACGACATTTACAAATTATACATCCAGAACAGACACAGTCAGTACAGGAGAATGTGCTAACGCTTTTAGCTGAATATGATGATTTACTGCGTGAAGCAATTCCACTCCCTATCTATATTTTCATTTGGCAAATTTCTTCATTGGAGAAGTTAGCTAATTGCGTTGAAGTTGTTGATGATGTACTTGATATATTGGAATGGTATTTTATTCATCAAAATGAGCAAGTTGAAGCATTTGACGAAGAAGTTCTTGATCATGAAGTAATCATTGACTTATACAAAGATGCCATCGAGGAACAGGATGCGGATGCACAGTTTCAACTTGGTGATTATTATAGTGCTATCGACGGGACATATTTCCAACCAGAAAAGTCTGTGAAGTGGTTCGAGTTAGCAGCATCACAAGATAATGCTGATGCACAATATGCTCTAGGTAATTTTCACTTTGAAGGTATAGGTGTAGAAGAAAACTATAACATGGCTTTTTCGCTGTACGAGGCTGCAGCAAAGCAAGGGCATCCGGATGCCGCGAATAATTTAGCGGATATGTATTTTAACGGTGAGGGAGTGCCAGAAAATTTGGTACTTGCGAAGAAGTGGTTCGAATTTGCCGCACAACATGGTGTGGCAGAGGCCATGTTTACACTCGGAATTATATACGAGCAGGGATTAGGAGTCGACAAAGATGAGGAGCAAGCTTGTAGCTATTATAAAAAATCTGCTGAAGTAGGCTATATTGAGGCACAATATAGGCTTGGAGGAATCTATCTAGAGGGTCGGTTAGGGCAACCGAAAGATGTGAATCGTGGATTATATTGGTATGAAAGAGCAGCGAAGCAATATCATGTCGATGCCTTTTATGATTTGGGCTTTATTTGGAGCCAAGGGTTAACAGGTATACGGAATATTGAAAAAGGTATTCATTGGTTTAAACAGGCCGCCCTTCAAGGTGATTCGGAAGCAAAATTACAACTAGGGCACATATACAATAAAGGGGAAGGAATAGCTAGAAATATTAACGAGGCTATAAAATGGTATGGTTTTGCAGCAGATGCTGGAAGTGCGGAAGCGGCAATTTTACTGCAAGAATTGAAAGGGGAGTAAGTATTTTTTATTAAAAAGTAATAGGTTTTTAGATTCAATTATTACCCCTTTTGATATAGATATTAAGTTTTAGTTCTGTTGCTATTAATGGGTATATATTATCAGTTGTGATTGGCCGTTAAAATATCAATATAATAAAGTGGTATTACCTCGAACTAAAACAAAGGAAAAATAAGCATAAAAAAAACAGAGATGATGTCAATTGGCTACCCAAAAGTATTGTGGTAGCTTTTTTGCTGTTTTAGATAATAAGTAAGACAACAGGTACTTTTTGTTCAATTAATGTAAAAAAATGTAATTATAAAAATTGACAGCTATTTATAAAATGTATAAGGTATATGAGGGATTTTGAAAGGTAGTTAGTAGCGATAGCTAATTATAAAGTTACCATTTTTAGTTGATTTAACAAAGGGACAGAGTCATAAGTAATACTGAGGGTGTTCTCACTAAAAGTTAGGGATGACAATTCCACAGGAAGGCGCTTAGCCCGAATGGAAATCAACTGTACGTTATGGTGATGTTTTTTTATTTTTAAGTGAATGGAATAAAATTTTTCTCAGCTTTTAAAAGTACACGGCATGAAAGAGGGTAAATGTGTGATTTTTCAAAAACAGAGAAAGACAACGGCGTTAGATTTAGAGCAATACATTGTAAAAATGGATATAGCGAATCGCAATTCAATAAAAAAGCAAATTGATTTGCTTAAATTGACGGAGCGGGATTTACAATATTTAAAAGCCTTTCAACCTTTTGTAGAAGGCAATATTGATAACATTGTTAATCGATTTTATGAAATGATTGTAACTGAACGTACTCTAGTAGATATTATTAATAAACATAGTTCTGTAGAGAAGCTGAAAATTACTTTAAGACGTCATATTATTGAAATGTTTAATGGTACGATTGATGATGATTTTTATCAAAGAAGAGTTAAAATTGCTAAAGTACATGTACATATCGGGCTTAAAACACAATGGTATATTTGTGCTTTTCAAGATTTAACGGCATCATTTATTGACTTAGTTGAAGAACATGTTCATCATCCAATGGATCAACTTAATACAATTAGGGCTATCTCAAAAATATCTAATTTTGAGCAACAGTTAGTTTTAGAGGCTTTTGAGCATACCATTGAGCAGCTTCATGAAAAAATAGAACGTAGAAAAGAAGTAATAGAGAAAAAAATCGTAGCGTCTTCGGAAGGTCTTGCCACAATATCATTGGAAACAAACAACTCGTTTCATCGCTTAAGTGAACAATCGGATGAAATTAAACAACTGGCAAAAAAATCACTTCAAGTGTCGACTATGGCTGAGAGTCAGGCATTAGAAGGTCGTGAACGATTAAAGAATCAATCGCAAAATATGAGTAATATTATTAATTCGCTTGATGGTATAGCGGAAAATATTACACAGTTGGCAGATATGTCAAGGGAAATGGAATCGATTATGAATGTTGTGACAAATATTGCTAATCAAACGAACTTGTTAGCTTTAAATGCGGCAATAGAAGCGGCTCGCGCTGGAGAAGCGGGTAAAGGCTTTAGTGTTGTTGCAGATGAAGTGAGAAAACTATCGATTCAAACAAAGGAATCTGTCACATCGGTTGCGACTTTATTACATAAAACGAATGAGCGGACTGATAAACTTGTTCACTCGCTTAGTAATATTCAAGAAGAGGTAACTTCTGGTGAGGAAAACATGGTTCAAACGGAAGGCCAATTTACTAATATATTGGACGCTATGACCGAAGCCAAAGAACAAAATGGACAGATGGAAAAAGAAGTACAAGCAATAGTAGAAGTACTAAGTCAATTAGGTATTGCTTTTAATGAAGTGAAAAATTCCGCTGAAGAACTAGCTAGCTTTGCACAAAATTTAAATTAATGAAGTGAAAAGCAAGAGACAAAGAAAAATAAAGATGCTTTACACTGTAGTGTATAATAACACTATATCAACTGTTAATATATACGATCCGCTAGGTAGATAAAAATACCGGTGAAAATATGCTGTTAAATTCAATATATACTAATTGAACATAGAAAAGAATGGAGCTATCCTATGCGCTGGATAGCTCCATTTTTGCTAAATTTGTAAAGGGTTTAACGTAATTTTCGATAAAAAAAGTTTATACTGAAATAAAGAACTAAAAATAGGGGCGGTTAATATGAAAACAGTAGTTGTATTAGGTGGCGGAATTACGGGTTTGTGTACGATGCATTATTTACAACGTCAAGTTCAGGAGAAAAACTTAAATGTAAAGCTTGTACTCGTTGAAAAAAATACATACCTTGGTGGTAAGCTTCACTCTGCATATGAACAAGGCTTTATCATGGAAACAGGAGCAGATTCTATAGTAGCGCGTCATAAAGGTGTTATGGAGTTAGTAGAAGAACTTAATTTTGAACAAAATCTTGTGTATAACGAAACGGGTGTTTCGTATATTTTCACAAATAATGAGCTACATGCTATCCCAGCAGATTCAACGTTTGGTATTCCTATGAGCTTACAATCTCTAGAGGAAAGCACGCTTGTATCAGAGAAAGGTAAAAAAGAAGCATTAAAGGATTTAACCATGCCAAATGAAGAGTTTACAAAGGAAAGTTCGATTGGGGAATTTTTAACGTACTATTTAGGTGAGGAGCTTGTTCAAAACCAAATAGCGCCCGTACTTGCAGGTGTATACTCGGGAGATTTAAATCAACTTTCAATTGCTTCCACTTTACCGTATTTAATCGATTACAAAAACGATTACGGTAGTATTATTAAAGGCTTTGATGCAAACAGGGAACAATTTTTGAAAGCCGCCAATAAAAAATTTATTTCATTTAAAAATGGTTTATCGTCATTAATTGATCGACTTGAAGAAACATTAACGGATGTAGAAATTATAAAAGGGATTGCCACTATAAGTGTTAAAAAGCAGGAGAATCAGTACTCCGTTACATTAGCAAACGGTAAAATAATTGAAGCAAATCATGTTGTCATGGCACTGCCAAATGAAGCGGTACAAAGCTTATTGCAGGATGAATCTTTGAACGGCTATTTTGAACAATTCAATACTGCATCCGCCATTACGATTTACTTAGGGTTTGATGTACCAGATAATAGATTACCCGCGGATGGAACAGGCTATATTGTGTCACATAATTCGGATGTTATTTGTAATGCAGCAACGTGGACAAGTCGCAAGTGGAAACACACGTCAGCAGAAGGAAAATTACTTGTACGACTTTTTTATAAGAGCATTAACCCTGAGTATGAGAGATTGCGTTTGATGTCAGATGAAGAGTTAGCAGCGGTTGCTCTAGAGGATGTAAGAAAAAGCTTGGGGATTGAGGAAACTCCAACAATTGTGGACGTGACAAAATGGATCGACCAAATGCCAAAGTATGATTTGGCACATCGTGAAGCGTTGCAAGGTCTCGTACAAGAGCTTGAGAAAAACTATCCGAATTTATCAATAGCGGGTTGCTCTTATTTCGGAGTGGGCATAGGTGCGTGTATTCAAAATGGTAAAAAAATTGGTGAGGAGCTTGCTGAAAAACTATCGTAATTGTTTGATTTAAATCAAAATATGGTATTTTTCGTGAGATTTTACCTCTGTTCTGTGAAATAGTCTTGACTCAATCGTTCGTAAACGATATGATTCTTTTAATTATTTAAAAAATTCATACAACATTCTTATCAAGAGAAGCTGAGGGACTGGCCCTATGAAGCTTCAGCAACCAACTTATTGTCAGGTGCTAAATCCAGAGGACCGTAGTGTCGAAGATGAGAAGGAAAAACAATGACGAAACGTTAAAGCCTTCTTTTTATGTAAAAGAAGGCTTTTTGCATTTTAATTTTTATAAATAAAGGAAGAGAGGCTAGTTTTATGGGATTGCTTGAAAGGTTAAAAACGCATGTTCTTACAGCAGATGGTGCAATTGGTACAGTTTTATATGGCTATGGCTTGGAGTATTGCCACGAGGAAATGAATATACAAAGACCTGAATTAATTGAAAAGATTCATAGAGAGTATATAGCGGCAGGTGCCGATATTATTCAAACGAACACTTACGGAGCTAATGCCATAAAATTAGCCCGCTATGGATTAGAATCTCGTGTGCAGCAGTTTAATGAAGCTGCTATAACGATTGCAAAACGAGCAGCGGCAGATGGTGGACAATTTGTCTTAGGTACTATTGGGGGAATCCGTGGTATTCGAAAAAGCGACGCAACGTTAGAGGGAATTTTAGCAACAATTGATGAGCAGGCAACCGTTTTACTTGCAGGAAATCCAGATGGCCTTTTACTTGAGACATATTATGATTTTGAAGAGTTAACAGCGACTTTAGCAATGCTACGAGCTAAAACGAAATTACCGATTATTGCTCAAGTTTCTATGCACGAACCAGGAATTTTACAAAATGGAATGAGCTTAAATAACGCTTTACATGAACTTGAAGCGCTAGGTGCTGATCTCGTAGGTGTTAACTGTCGCTTAGGTCCTCACCATACAATACAAGCATTTGAAGGTGTGGAGCTTCCTAAGAAAGCATTTATGTCAGCGTATCCGAATGCTTCTCTTCTTGATGTAGAGGATGGCCGTGTCGTTTATGAGTCGGAGGCAGATTATTTTGGTCGAGCAGCTGTAGAGCTTCGTGATCAGGGGGTACGTTTAATTGGTGGTTGCTGTGGTACGACACCAAAGCATATTGCTGCAGCGAAAAAGTACTTAGAGGAGTTATCTCCAGTCGAAGAAAAGTATGCAAAGCCAGAAAAAGTAGAGATTGTCCGTGAGGCTGAGCCAGCAAATTACGAACCATTACATGTAAAAGTAAAACGAGAACGCTCAGTTATAGTGGAATTAGATACACCAAGACATTTAGAAATTGAAGGCTTTATTGCGGGAGCAAGAAAAATATATGAGGCGGGCGCAGATGTAGTCATGATGGCAGATAATTCACTTGCTTCTCCAAGGATTAGTAATGTCGCAATGGGTGCCTTACTGAAAGAAACACACGGGGTACGACCGTTAACTCATATAACATGCCGAGATCGTAATTTAATTGGACTTCAATCACATTTAATGGGATTAAATGCACTAGGTATTCACGATATTTTAGCAGTGACTGGAGATCCGACGAAGGTGGGCGATTTCCCAGGGGCCACAAGCGTTTATGACGTATCTTCAATGGAGCTAATCCAATTAATAAAACAGTTAAATGAAGGTGTATCGTTCTCGGGGAAACCACTTCGTAAAAAGGCGAATTTCTCTGTAGCGGCTGCCTTTAATCCTAATGTACGTGTACTAGATCGCGCGGTATCTCGATTAGAGAAGAAAATTGAATATGGGGCAGATTATTTTATTTCGCAGCCTGTTTATACAAAGGAAAAAATCGTGGAAATATACGAGGCGACAAAGCATTTAGAAACACCAATTTATATAGGTATTATGCCAGTAACGAGCTATAAAAGTGCGGAGTTTTTACATCATGAAGTGCCAGGCATCAAACTATCCGATGATGTGTTAGCCCGTATGAAGGCATGTGGCGATGATAAAGAACGCGCAACACTAGAAGGGATTGCAATTGCCAAGGAATTAGTAGAAGTAGCAGCGGAATATTTCAATGGTATTTACCTCATCACACCATTTTTACGCTATGACATGACACTAGAATTGATGAAATTTATTGAGCAATTGGATGAACAGAAAAAAGGGGTAAGTATAAATGGCTAAGCACTTGATTGAAGAACAACTAGAGAAACGAATTTTAATTCTTGATGGCGCAATGGGTACAATGCTACAAAATGAAAATTTATCACCAGAGGATTTTGGCGGCGAGGAATATGATGGCTGTAATGAAAATCTCGTGCTAACTAGACCAGATGTGCTTGAAAAAGTTCATAGAAAATATTTAGAAGCTGGAGCAGATATTATTTGTACAAATACATTTGGAAGTACTCCACTTGTATTAAATGAATATGATCTTGGTGCGAAGGCAGAAGAAATCAATACACGTGCTGTGGAAATTGCACGCAAAGTAGTAGATGAGTTTTCTACATCCGATTGGCCACGTTTTGTAGCGGGGGCTATGGGACCAACCACAAAAACCTTGTCAGTTACAGGTGGTATTACATTTGATGAATTAGAGGAAAACTTCTATGTTCAGGCCAAGGCATTAATCGAAGCCGGAGCTGACGTTCTGTTGCTAGAAACTAGTCAGGATATGTTGAATGTTAAGGCAGGAACATTAGGGGTATCTCGTGCTTTTAAGGCAACTGAAAAAGAGCTACCTGTGATGATATCAGGAACAATTGAACCGATGGGAACAACATTGGCCGGTCAAACAATTGATGCTTTTTACATTTCCATCGAGCATATTAAGCCATTATCAGTTGGCTTAAACTGTGCAACTGGACCAGAGTTTATGACGGATCATATCCGTTCACTAGCAGAGCTTTCAACAGGCTATATTAGCTGTTACCCGAATGCAGGCTTACCTGACGAGGAAGGCTGCTACCATGAGTCACCTGATTCGCTGTCACAAAAGCTAAAAGGCTTTGCGGAAAAGGGGTGGTTAAATATTGTAGGAGGCTGCTGTGGTACAACTCCAGCACATATTGCTACTATTCGAGAAGTGCTAAAGGACCAAAAGCCTCGTCAATTACCAGATGCCACACATGGTCATGTAGTTTCTGGTATCGAGCCATTGGTGTATGACGATTCTATGCGTCCGTTATTTATTGGAGAACGGACGAATGTAATCGGTTCTCGTAAGTTTAAAAATTTAATTATTGACGGGAAGTTTGAGGAAGCTGCAGAAATCGCGCGTGCCCAGGTGAAAAATGGAGCACATGTTATCGATATTTGTTTAGCAAACCCTGACCGCGATGAACTAGAAGATATACGTGGCTTTATGCAGGAGGTTGTAAAAAAAGTAAAAGTACCTCTTGTAATTGACTCGACAGATGAAAAAGTAATTGAGGAAGCACTTAAGTTTTCTCAAGGGAAAGCCATTATTAACTCTATAAACCTAGAGGATGGCGAGGAGCGTTTTGACGCAGTTTTACCGCTAGTGAAAAAATATGGTGCCTCTTTAGTAGTGGGGACAATTGATGAGCAAGGCATGGCGGTTGATCGACAGCGCAAGCTTGAGATTGCTGAACGTTCCTATAAATTGCTAACAGAAAAGTGGGGTATTGCTCCTGAAGATATTATTTTTGACCCATTAATGTTCCCAGTAGGAACGGGAGATGAGCAGTATATTGGTTCAGCACTTGAAACGGTAGAAGGAATTCGCCTGATTAAAGAAAAAATGCCACGTACATTAACGGTGCTTGGTGTAAGTAATATTTCGTTCGGATTACCACCAGTAGGTCGTGAAGTATTAAATGCCGTATATTTATATCACTGTACACAGGCTGGATTAGATTATGCAATTGTGAATACGGAGAAGCTAGAACGTTATGCATCCATTCCTGAGGAGGAAATTAAGCTAGCCAATGATTTACTCTTCCATACAAATGATGAAACATTAGCTGTTTTCACGGATTTCTATCGTGATAAAAAGAAGGAAAAAACAGAGGCAGATATTCCGAAAACAGTAGAAGGTCGCTTAGCTTACTATATTTTAGAAGGTACAAAGGAAGGGCTTATTGAGGATCTAGATGCTGCTCGTGAAATTTTCGAAACACCGCTTGATATTATTAATGGCCCATTAATGGACGGAATGGCAGAGGTTGGCCGTTTATTTAACGATAATCAGCTCATCGTAGCAGAGGTGTTACAATCAGCAGGGGTTATGAAGGCAGCAGTGTCACATTTAGAGCAATTCATGGAGAAAAATGAAGAGAGTGCTGGCAAGGGGAAAATGGTACTCGCTACTGTAAAAGGCGATGTGCATGATATTGGGAAAAACCTTGTCGATATTATTTTAAGTAATAATGGCTATAAGGTAATTGATCTTGGCATTAAAGTAACACCTGCTCAGTTAATAGAAACGATTCGTAAGGAGAAGCCAGATTTCATCGGGCTTTCAGGCTTACTTGTAAAATCAGCACAGCAAATGGTTATTACAGCTCAAGATTTCAAGGAAGCGGGTATTGATGTCCCTATTTTAGTAGGGGGAGCGGCATTATCTCGTCGCTTTACTGAAACAAAAATTGCTGGCGAATATAATGGTCCTGTCATTTATTCAAAGGATGCGATGCAAGGATTAGAGCAAGTAAATCGGTTAATGGGGGCAGATACACGTGCTGATTTCTTAGTTGAAATTGAGGAATCTCGCAAAAAACGCTTAGAGGCAGACGAAAAAAGAGCGGCTCGCCCGGCTAAAGAAGTAACTGTTAAGCCTGTACGCACGGTAAAGGAAGCGTCTGTCTTTCTTCCGGCTGATTTGCGACGCCATGTAAAGAGAGATTACGCTGTTTCGCATTTATATCCATATGTTAATATGCGGACATTACTTGGACATCACCTAGGCTTAAAAGGTCAAGTACAGCAGTTGCTTGATGCTGGCGATGCAAGGGCAACAGAGTTAAAAGATTTAGTCGACGATTATTTACAAAGTGATTTATTGAAGCCTTCGGGTGTGTATCAGTTTTTCCCTGCACAAGCCGATGGGGATGATGTCGTTGTTTATGATCCAGCAAATAGCAAAACAGAAATTGAACGATTTACCTTCCCACGTCAGCAAGTTGAACCGTTTTTATGTCTTGCAGATTTCCTGAAAACAGTTGAAAGTGGTGAAATGGACTATATTTCTTTAATGGTAGTAACAGCTGGACAAGGGGTTATGACGAAGGCTCGTCAGCTAAAAGAT
Organism: Lysinibacillus sp. G1-3; assembly: GCF_056322905.1. Classification (NCBI taxonomy): domain Bacteria; kingdom Bacillati; phylum Bacillota; class Bacilli; order Caryophanales; family Bacillaceae; genus Lysinibacillus; species Lysinibacillus sp. G1-3. The sequence goes on along the minus strand of NZ_JBWHYQ010000032.1, from coordinate 27,323 downwards.
GAAGGAAAATTCCTTGAAAGTCATGCATTACAATCTACAGCACTTGAGCTTGCGGAAGGCTTTGCGGAGCGTATGCACCAAGAAATTCGTGATCAATGGGGCTTCCCGGATGCGACAGATTTTACAATGCGTGATCGTTTCGCAGCAAAATATCAAGGGCAGCGTTTTTCATTTGGCTATCCTGCATGTCCGAACTTAGAAGATCAAGAGAAATTGTTTGGCTTATTAAAACCAGAAGACATTGGTGTGCATTTAACGGAAGGCTTTATGATGGAGCCTGAAGCTTCTGTTTCAGCAATAGTCTTTGCACATCCAGATGCTCGGTATTTTAATGTGTAATGCTAGGAAAAGTGGTATAACTTTATGTAAAGAGGTTAAGGTTAAAGCCTCGGCATAATTGAAGTAGGACGTGAGCATGATGATTCGATTAATGGAAGAAAAAGATTTACCTGGTGTTTTAGATATTTACAATGACATTATTTTAACGAGCAAAGCCGTTTATCGATATGAAACTCAATCGTTAGAAGAAAAAAGACGATGGTTCAAGGAGCAGCAAACAATCGGTAATCCACTGCTAGTCTTTGACGTAAATGGCACAGTAGCCGGCTTTGCAACATATAGTCAGTTCCGTCCATATCCAGGCTATAAGCACACAATGGAGCACTCTGTATATGTGCATAAAGATCATTATCAAAAGGGAATAGCTATCCAATTAATGCATGAGCTTATCCGAATTGCTAAAGAGCAAGATGTGAAAACACTCGTAGCGGGCATTGATGGTGAAAATATCGGAAGCATTAAAGTACATGAAAAACTAGGCTTTGAATATGTAGGTACAATTAAAAATGCAGGCTATAAATTTGATCAATGGCTAGATCTTGCATTTTATCAGTTACAGTTAACTGAACCAAAAGTATAGAAAGTATTCGACATGACATATCTTTTCAGCTTGCCTGCTTATACTAATGATTGAAGATGAAATACGGGTTAAATAATAGGTTGATTGGAGTGTAGGCTGGGCGACTCCTAGGGGATCAGCAATAAAGGAACGACGGCTAAAAACATCACGTCCTGTGATAACGCCTTCGTGACCAACATCATGTTGGCCCAAGCGGCTCATCGGACGACCCCAGGAAAGCGCCCAGCCGGAACGGAAATCAACTCCACTTTATAGTGATGAGCCATATTAATTTATATTTATTCCTAAACACATTACAAAAGGATATGACAAATGTCATATCCTTTTTATGATGTTTGCTTCTGTTGCATGATTGTACTCTTGTTTTATGATGAGGTCATAAGAAAAAAAGGAAAAGAGGGAGTAAATATAATGGCAACAGATAAAGAAAAAACAAAAAAACTGCGCCAAGACGTAGCACCATTTGCGAAATCTGATACGGCTAAAAGTATCTTCCAAATGGTTAATACGATTATACCTTTAATTGCTCTTTGGGTAGCTGGCTATATGTTAGTGGATGTTTCACCATGGTTAACAGCTGGGTTAAGTGTAATTTCTGCTGGATTTGTCGTACGAACTTTTATTATTTTCCATGATTGTACACACGGTTCATTTTTCAAAAATAAAAAAGCAAACGACTGGGTTGGTTTTGTAACTGGGGTGTTAACATCATTCCCATATGAAAAATGGAAACGTGAGCATACAATTCACCACGCAACTAGCTCGAACTTAGATAAGCGTGGTATTGGTGATATTGATATGATGACAGTGGAAGAATTTTTACAAGCATCTAAAGGGCAACGTTTATGGTATCGTTTTTACCGTAATCCATTTGTAATGTTTGGCTTAGGTCCACTGTTTATGGTGTTCATTTTAAACCGTCGTAATCGAAGTGATGCTAAACAGAAAGAACGTATTAACACGTATTTAACAAATGTAGTCATGGCAGGAATCTGTGCAGCCTTAATTTTCTTTATGGGATGGCAAGCATTTTTATTAGTGCATGGAGTAACATTGTTTGTGGCTGCTTCTCTTGGCATTTGGTTATTTTTTATCCAACATACGTATGAAGATTCTTATTTTGAGCATGACTCAGAATGGGATTATGTAAAGGCTGCTGTCGAAGGTAGCTCGTATTATAAATTACCAAAGCTATTACAATGGGTTACAGGCAATATTGGCTTCCACCATGTACACCATTTAGCTCCACGTGTACCGAACTATAATCTTGAAAAGGCGCATAATGACATACCGCCATTACACACTGCAACGACAATTACGTTACGTACAAGCTTAGAATCATTACGCTACAAGTTGTATGATGAAGAGCAAAGCAAGTTTGTAACCTTTAAAGACGTTAATGAAATAATTAAGCGAAAAGAAAGAGGCAGTTTAGCTGCTTAGTAGAATTTTTCAGCCATCTCTTCTAAGGGATGGCTGTTTTACGTAAACATTGTACAACAAGCGCAGTAAATATCATGTGCAGGCATAAAATAAATTTTCTTGTTATAATGAGGGAAAAGTAGGAAAGAGCGTGAGATTATGTTGAGGAAATGGCAAAGTATTATTCCGAATAGTCCAGTGCTCAGTATATATTTATGGATTATTTTCTGTTTCCTACCGTTTTTCTTCATTTTTAGAAAATCATCCTATATAGAAATATCAGTTGGTATTACATTTTTAATGCTATATTTTATTTTCTATCGGTTTTCCATGAATTCGAAAAACGGTCTTGTTTATATGTGGATTAGCTTTGAAATGGTTATTAATATCGTTATGACGATATTGTATGGCTATGTGTATTTATCAATTTTCACAGCTTTCTTCATTGGAAATCTTCGTAAACCGGTTGGCTTCTATATTATATACGGTCTACATATCGGTTTTACGGTTATTTCTACAGGTGTTGGCTTCTTCGTTGAGCTACATTTATTTTTATCACAACTACCATTTGTTGTTTTAACAATTTTAGCGGTTGTGCTTCTCCCGCTTACGATTTATTCAAAAAATAAACGCGAAAATTTAGAGGGTCAGCTTGAGACTGCTAATGAACGAATAGCTGAGTTAATTGTTTTTGAAGAACGCCAACGTATTGCTCGGGATTTACATGATACTCTTGGTCAAAAGTTATCGATGATAGGCTTAAAAAGCGACTTAGCTTCAAGATTAATTGAACGTGATCCACAGCAGGCTCTAACAGAGATTAAGGATATTCGTCAAACGGCGAGTATTGCATTAAAAGAAGTACGTGAATTAGTATCAGGTATGCGAACGGCTAGGTTTGAGGACGAACTTATGCGTATTGCCCAAATATTAAAGGCTGCTGAAATGGAGTTTGTATTTGATGGTGATAAAGATGCATTGCAAGTTCCACCGCTTGTAGAAAATGTATTATCCATGTGCTTAAAAGAGGCAGTCAATAATGTCGTTAAACATAGTGGTGCTACAAAATGCGAAATCGCCTTCCATCAAAATTTTAAGGAAATATATTTAGTTGTTCGTGATAATGGACAAGGAATCACCAAAAAGCAAGCTTGGAAAACGGGTAACGGATTAAAGGGAATGCGAGAACGGTTAGAGTTTATAAACGGTTCTTTTAAAATCGAAAGTGAAGAGGGCACTACATTAACAGTGTCGATTCCAGTTGCGATTACGCATCAGAAGGTCAAAGAAAATCTGAAGAACATATAGAAATGAGGACTGTGACATGATACGAATTGTAATTGCTGAAGATCAGGGTATGCTATTAGGCGCACTCCGTTCATTACTTAGTATGGAGGATGATATGGAGGTCGTCGGCTTAGCAAAAAATGGCGAGGAAGCATTGGCGCTTGTTGAAGAGCATCAGCCTGATATTTGTATTATGGATATTGAAATGCCAGTAAAAACTGGATTGGATGCTGCCGAGGAACTGCATGCCACAGGTTCTAATTGTAAAGTGATTATATTAACGACATTTGCAAGGCCAGGTTATTTTGAGCGTGCAAGAAAAGCCAGTGTTCGTGGCTATCTACTAAAGGATAGTCCAATAGAAGAATTGGCCAGTGCCATTCGCACAATTATGGACGGCAAAAGAATATATGCGCCTGAACTCGTTGATTTTGTCTATGAGGATGATAGTGAAAATCCTTTAACTGACCGCGAGAGCCAGGTACTGACACTCGTTGCAGAGGGCAAGACGACAAAAGAAATTGCTGCAGAATTGTTTTTATCGGCAGGAACTGTCCGCAACTATATCTCCACTATTTTAGAAAAATTAAATGTTGGAAATCGTATTGAAGCCATCGCTCGTTTTAAGGAAAAAGGGTGGAATAAGTAAGTAGCTTAAGAACTTATCATGAATATCCTTATACCTAAGAAAGTGTTTGGATTAAAAATAGACAAAAGGCATTGAATTATTTAAATTCGGTGCCTTTTGTCATATAAAAAATATATTAGCATATTGTATATTTTGACTATTAATGATAATATTTAGAAAAACATGATCACTTTAATGGGAAGGGTGGAAATAATTGTGGGAAAAATTATGAAAGTTACTTCAACAGCATTATTAGCAACAACATTTGTCTTTACTAGCGCATATCCTTCAGCCGTCTTTGCTGCAAGCAACGATATGGTTGAACCAGTAGTTGAAACGGAGACATCTACCCCACTACAAAGTAATATGGATCTAGCTGTTCAAGCGGCATTAGTCGGTCCTGAAATTAAAAAATTAAATGTACTAGGTCATGAATTTAATGTAAAACCAGCTTCTATTTCGAAAAAGGATGATTTAACAGTTGTAAATGGGCAAATTTCCCATCACTTAAGCTGGCGTCCGGATGATCAGTTATACTATCGTATTGATATAGAAAATGGAGAAGTTAAGCAAGTAGAGATTAAAATTGACCGTGGAGGTTGGACGAGTTTATCTGCTCCATTTCTTGCTACATTAGCACAAAAGAATGATATCCCGGTTACGCTCGAAATGATACAAGAACTTGGGCAAAAATTAGGTAGTTTTATTGATGGTAAATGGGAATATGCAGCTGAAGCAATTGTTTCAACTATTGCTTTACATGTTGAATAATATAAAACTTTAATCAGTTGGGGGTCATCCCCACTGATTATTTTTATGACACGCAGAGTTTGAAAATCCACAACTAAAGCCAGAAGCTTATTTGATTAAGCTTCTGGCTTCTTTATTGGAATCTTTATTTTTTACGTTTTGTTAAACGTCCAAGAACGAATGCACCTGCTGCTACTGCAAGGACTGTGTTCGTTTTTTTCGTAAATACTTGTTTTGTAACAAGATTAAGATTTTGAGGACGCTCCGCTAAACGGCGCATAAAGTAGCCGTACCAATCTTCGCCGAATGGTACATATACACAGAAGTTATAGCCTTCTTTTGCAAGCTCTTTTTGCAGATCTGTACGGAAGCCGTAAAGCATTTGGAACTCGAATTTATCAAATGGAATATTATTGTCTTCTACAAAGCGTTTTACGTGTGCAATAACATTATGGTCATGTGTTGCGATGGACGTAAATTTACCATGTAGTAAATGATATTCAATTAGCTCAATGAAATTTAAATCAATATCTAATTTATCTTGGAAAGCAACCTCTACAGGCTCCTTATAAGCACCTTTTACGATACGAAGGCGATAGTCCTTGAATTTTTCAATATCGTCCTTTGCGCGGTAAAAATAAGATTGGATAACAGTACCCACATTATTAAACGTTTTGGAAAGCTCTTCAACCATTTCGAAAGATGTTTGTAAACGATCATAGTCTTCCATGTCAAAGTTTACGAATATATCATATGCTGCTGCTTTTTCTACAATTTCATATAAGTTATCGTAGCAAAAATCAACATCAATATCTAAACCTAATTGAGATGGCTTTAACGAAATATGCGCATCAACGCTATTCTCATGAATAGCTTCAATAACAGCAAGGATTTGTTCTTTAGCTTTTGTTGCTTCTTCTTCGGTAGAAACAAATTCTCCTAAATTATCTACTGTACAAGAGATATTATGAGCGTTTAGCTCTTTGATACTAGCAATCGTTTCTTCAATATTTGTACCAGCTACTACACTTTGTGCTCCTAATTTTAGGCCGTATTTTTTTGCAGTATTATTTAATAGTTGGTTCTCAGATAGATGGATGAAAAAATCGCGTAATAACATGGTCATTCTCCTCACTGCTGCATTTTTCTTTTTATTATAACATAATTTAGAAAATATATATTGTTTTTAATATAACGATTATTTCGTTTCAATAACTTGCATGCGTTCATTAAAAAGTGCAGGATAACTTAAAAAACCTATCATTATGCTTGATAAAGTCGCTGCGGTTAGCAGGGCGAAAATGATTAATAGTTGGAATTGCACCGCTTGAATAGGGTCTGCTCCACCGATTATTTGGCCACTCATCATACCTGGTAATTGAACAAGACCAATTGTTTTTTGGCTTTCAATCGTAGGAATCATACTTGCTTTTATCGCATGCATTAGCTGTCGTTGAATAGCCTGTTTTGGTGTGCCGCCAAGCGATAATATTAACTCGATTTCGTTCTGATGACTTGCAATTTCTGATGTAAAACGATTTAAAAATAGAACTGATAATACCATTGAATTACCAATCATCATGCCGCTAATTGGAATAATATACTGCGCTGTTGATGGTACAATATCAAAACCAAGTAATACCCCTTGTGTAACACATTCAACAGTAAGGAGAGTTAATGCTATTTTCCATGTAATTCCTTTAATTCCTTTCCCTTTTTTACGAGCATTGAGTGTTGCTACTAAAATCATTAATGCAATCATGAGGAAAATATAAATATAGCTTTGAGCATCGAAGACAAATTTTAAAATGTAACCGACGGCAAGTAGTTGAATAATAGAACGAATAGTAGCGATGAGCGTATCTTTTTCAAGTCCTAGCTTTAAGGTTTTTGATAGTAGAAGTGGAATTAACACAAAAATTAACGTTAAGGAAAGCGAAGTATATGTCATTCAATCACCCCCTGTACAAATTCAGCGACACGTGGATTTTTAGGTGCGTGAAGTAAGGAGCTTTGTCCAGTTTCAATTAGTTCCCCATCCATCATGACCCATGTATAGTGGCCGATTGTTAGTGCTTGCTGTAAATTATGAGTAATCCAAATTATTGTGACATTAAACTTTTTATTGATTGTAGCAATAAGCGTCTCAATTTCTTGCACGGATTGTCGGTCTAGTGCAGATGTGATTTCATCTAGCAATAAAATGGAGGATTGATTAATAAGTGTTCTAGCAATAGAAACCTTTTGTCGTTGTCCACCTGATAATTTATTCGTAGGGCGTTGTAAAAAGCTTTGGTCAAGTCCGACATCATGTAAATATTGGATCGCTTCCTGCTCTGTAAGCTTTTCTCCTTGTAACGAACGAGGAAGTGCAAGATTATCAAATACAGACCCTTCTATCATAGGGGCCGCTTGAAGAGCCATGCTCACATGTCTTCTTAAAGCGGTTGGTTCATATGTAGCAATGTTTTGATTATCAATTAATATTTGACCATCAGTAGGTGATAATAGTCCATTGCACAATTTAAGTAGAGTTGTTTTACCAGCACCAGAAGGACCGACTAATGTAGTGATTTTTCCTTTAGGAAATGACCCAGTAATTAATTGTAAGATTGTCTTGTCATTCGCTGAAAAGCTGACCTGTTGAAAGTGAATGGCAGGCTCATATGACGTATTCATAAAGTTAAAACTCCTTTATACTAATAGGTAAAATAACTGTAGCATGAAACAAAGGGAAGCTAAAGTTATTTAACATTGGGCAATAAAGTTAAGGGGGATAGAGAGTGGATATATTATATGTAGATACTTTAACATATGCACAAGGCACTATGTATATCATTGCCTCAGATGATGGACTAGTATATATCGGAACACCAAATGCACCATTCGAAGAGGTGGAAGTGTGGGCGAAAAAGCCGTTTAAAGGCTATCGTTTTGAAGAGAATAAAGAAAAGGTACAGCAATATGTTAAGCAATTATCTGCTTATTTTAATAAGGAACTTACTGAGTTTGATTTACCGATACATGTTAAAGGGACGCCGTTTCAACTAGCAGTATGGGATGCTTTGAAGGAGCTACCATATGGTACAACTACAACATACTCAGATATTGCGCACCGTATCGGTAATCCGAAAGCAGTAAGAGCTGTAGGCAGTGCAATCGGCGCCAATCCAATATTAGCGATTATTCCTTGTCATCGTGTGATTGGCAAAGATGGGAAACTAACAGGCTTCCGTAGTGGGCTTGCTATGAAAGAATTTTTACTAGAGCTAGAGAGAGCATAAAACAAGAATCTGCATAATCTTTGGGTAAACAGTTTGCCGAAGAGATTGCAGATTCTTGTTTTTTATATTAAAGAAGACGAAGTTCAATAAATACTATACATGTTCTTCTTGGACATTGTTATTTGCTTTACCGAAATGAGTTAAACGATGAGCAAATGATTCTCCTCGCACTACAGAGCCCTTGAAAATATCCTGAAACTCATAAGCCGGAGCACCGTGTTCGATGACATCTAGGCCAGTGACTTCATCTTCAGCAGAAACTCGTAATGGCACAAATGCTTTTATAACAAGTAAACCAACTGCTACTGAAACGCTAACCCAAGCAATGGTAGCAATAACCCCAATGGCTTGCACTCCTAATTGGTCGATACCTCCTCCATAAAATAATCCTTGACCACTAATATCAAACAAGCCAACTGCTAGAGTACCCCAAATACCACAGATACCATGGACGGCGATTGCACCAACAGGATCATCGACTTTTAACTTCCATTCAATGAAGCGGACGCCCTCGACCAATAATGGAGCAGCGATTAATCCGATAATGAGTGAACCCACAATACTAACATTAGCTGCACCAGCGGTAATACTTACAAGTCCTGCTAAAGCACCGTTTAATGTGAGTGAGCCATCGATATGACCATATCGAAATTTTGTATAAAGGGCTGTAACCACAACTCCAGCAGCAGCAGAGAAAAATGTATTTGCAATTACGCTTGGTACAAGTTTAGGATCGGCAGCTAATGTTGAAGCACCATTGAAGCCAAACCAACCAAACCAAAGTAAAAATACGCCTAAAGCTCCTAATGGAATACTATGTCCTGTAATAACGTTGACACGACCATTTTCATATTTACCGAGACGAGGACCGACCATTACCGCAGCTACAAATGCCGCAACTGCACCTGTTAAATGTACAACGGTAGATCCAGCGAAGTCGGTAAAACCAATATTTGTTAACCATCCATGCCCACTCCAAACCCAATGACCAACAACAGGATAAACAAGTAACGACATGAGAATAATTACGCCGATATAAGCAAAAATATTAGTACGTTCTGCCACTGCTCCAGATAAAATTGTTGCTCCAGTTGCTGCAAACATTGTTTGGAAAATAAAGAAGGAGAGATTATCTACACCATTTAAGGCAAAGCCACTTGTACCGAAGATACCGCCAACTGAATCACCAAACATAATAGCGTAACCACAGAGGAAATAGACAATGCCACCAAGTGAAATAGTTAGGAAGTTTTTCATAATAATATTGACCGCGTTTTTTGAGCGTGTAAAGCCAGCTTCAACCATCGCAAATCCTGCATGCATAAAGAAGACTAAAATTGTACCGAGCATCATCCAAACTAAATTTATAGATAATGTTATTTCATCCATATATATCGCCCCCTTATTCTACTGCAATTGATCCGACTTCTTTTGTACGGATACGAATTGCTTGTTCTATTGGATAAACGAAGATTTTACCATCTCCAACCTTGCCAGTTGCTGCCTTACGTAATAAAACTTCAACAATAGAATCTACTTTCTCATCATCAACAATCATTTCTAATTTCAACTTTGGCAAAAATTCAATTTCATAGGTATTTCCACGAAATAACCCTGTACGTCCTAATTGACGACCGCAGCCAGCAATTTCTGAAACACTGAGCCCAGCAATTCCTTCCTGTGCAAGTCCGTCCCTGACCGAACCGAAAACTTCGGGACGGATGATCGCTTCTATTTTTTTCATCAATATCAGCTCCTTGAGTAAATTTAATTTACATGTTAAAACGCTATGAAAAACGGCGCAATAATTATTTGAACATTCATGTTATGTTTCGTTACATGTAATATTTCGTCTTTCGTATTAGTTTGCTGAAAATGTTTTTAAAAGGGGAATGAAAGCGGTATTAAAATTTGTGTCTAAAATGTGAACATTTCTAAATTTTCTGATTATTAGTGTGAGGAAACCTAACATTAAAGTTGGAGAATGTAATACGCAAGAATTTGGGTATATAGTGTATACTAGGACTAATTATCAAAGCGGAAGAAGGGGTTTCTTGTGAGATCAAACTATGCAGATGACAGCTTAGCGCTACACACCGACTTGTACCAAATCAATATGGCAGAATCGTATTGGGCTGATGGTATACATAATAGAAAAGCAGTTTTCGAACTATATTTTAGAAAATTACCTTTTGGCAATGGTTATGCAATTTTTGCGGGATTAGAGAGAATTCTTGAGTATTTACGTGATTTTCGCTTCAGTGATTCAGACATAGCGTATTTGCGTGAAGAGGTTGGTTATAAAGAGGATTTTATCGAGTATTTAAAAAATATTCGTTTTACAGGGGATATGTATTCTATGGTGGAAGGAGAAACTGTTTTCGCTAATGAACCAATTATCCGCATTGAAGCGCCGTTAGTGGAAGCGCAACTAATTGAAACCGCATTACTTAACATTGTGAATTACCAAACCTTAATTGCAACAAAGGCTAGTCGTATTAAACAAATTATAAAAAATGAAGTGGCGATGGAGTTCGGTACACGACGTGCTCAGGAGATGGACGCAGCAATTTGGGGAACGCGTGCGGCGTTTATTGGTGGTTTTGCTTCAACTAGCAATGTGCGAGCAGGTAAACTTTTTAATATACCGGTATCAGGTACACATGCACATGCACTTGTACAGGCTTATAAAAATGATTATGATGCATTTCACTCCTATGCAAAACGTCATCGTGATTGCGTATTCCTTGTAGACACTTACAATACGTTAAAATCGGGTGTGCCAACAGCGATCCAAGTGGCTAAAGAACTTGGAGACAAAATTAATTTTATTGGAATTCGATTAGACAGTGGGGATATAGCTTTCTTGTCAAAAGAAGCACGTCGTATGTTAGATGAGGCAGGCTTCCAGAACGCTAAAATTATCGTATCAAATGACTTAGATGAATACACGATCTTAAACTTAAAGGCTCAAGGTGCAAAAGTTGATGTGTGGGGAATTGGTACGAAGCTCATTACTGCATATGACCAACCAGCTTTAGGGGCTGTTTATAAAATGGTCGCTATTGAAAATAACGATGGGCAATTAGAAGATACGATTAAAATTTCTGCGAATGCTGAAAAGGTAACGACGCCAGGTCTTAAAAATGTATATCGCATTATTGATAGAAAGAATGGTAAGGCAGAGGGAGATTACATTACGATGCACGATGAAAATCCTCAATCAGAGGAACGCATTAAAATGTTCCATCCTGTTCATACATTCGTATCAAAATTTGTTACAAACTTTGAAGCGAAAAACCTACATCAACAAGTGATTAAAAATGGCGAAATACATTATCAAAATCCTACTTTGGAAGAAATGCGCGATTATGCAGCAGATAATTTAGAACTGCTATGGGATGAATATAAACGTGCTATGAATCCTGAGGAATACCCAGTCGATTTAAGCCAAAAATGTTGGAATAATAAAATGCGCAATATTGAAGAAGTAAGTGAAATGGTCAATCGATTGTAAAGCGTAAGGAGTGAAGGACAAAATGACATTACAACAAGAAATCATAAAGGAATTACGTGTATTACCTACTGTTGATGCGCAGGAAGAGATTCGCAAATCCATTGATTTTTTAAAGGGATATGCGCGTCGCTATAGTTTTGTAAAGGGGTTTGTTCTCGGAATATCAGGTGGTCAAGACTCCACATTAACTGGAAAATTAACGCAGCTTGCGGTTGACGAATTAAATGCCGAAATGGGAGAAGCGAAGTACTCATTTTGGGCTGTTCGCTTACCATATGGTGTGCAAGCAGATGAAAAGGACTGTCAAGATGCGATTGACTATATCAAACCTACGAAAACTTTTACAGTAAACATTAAAGATGCAGTCGATGCAAGTGTTAGAGCATTAACGAATGCAGGTATTGAACTAAGCGATTTTGCAAAAGGGAATGAAAAGGCACGTGAGCGAATGAAGGTGCAATATTCTATCGCTGCTATGAATAATGCTGTTGTGCTTGGGACAGATCATGCTGCGGAGGCAATTACAGGTTTTTACACAAAATTTGGGGATGGCGGTGCAGATTTAATGCCTATCTTCCGTCTAAACAAGCGTCAGGGTAAGCAGTTGTTAGAGGCACTTGATTGCCCAGAGCACTTATATTTAAAAATACCAACTGCTGACTTAGAGGAAGATCGTCCTTCATTACCAGATGAAGTGGCGCTTGGTTTAACGTATGACCAAATTGATGATTATTTAGAGGGTAAGGCTATTCCTGAAGAAGCTCGTAAAACATTAGAAGGACATTATTTACGTTCACAGCACAAACGCCATATGCCAATTACAATATTCGATGATTTTTGGAAGTAATATATAGCTATCACCATAGCGTGGGGTTGATTTCCGTTCCGGCTGGGCGCTTTGTCGCTGCCGCTTTGCTTTCGCACAGTAAAAACATTTGCTGTTGCTGTCGCTACGCTTTCGCACAGTAAAAACATTTGTTGCTGTCGCTTCGCTTTGATTGATATATAAATATTTAGGAAAAGAGTTATGAGAAAAAGTGGAAGATATTTTTTCTTATAGCTCTTTTCTATTTTTTTAAGCAATTTGGTTCTGTATTATTAAGTTCGAGCATATAATGTCGATATATATACCTACAAAGTTGATAAAAAGTAAAGGAGGGTAATTATTTATGAGGACTTCTAGAGTAAGTTCGACGACTAGTAGTATATTTCGTAACGAACAACAGTATTTACATGCTGGGGATTTAAGCCATAATTTCGGACAAAATCCGAAGAAACAGTTTAAAAACAGTTTACTAAAGAATAAAGATAAAAAGCATTTAAGTAACACTAAGCAAATCCAGCAGCAACGTCCCAATAAAGTAGCGGCTAGTTTTGTGGACAATGCTTACGATTTACAAATACGTAATGAATTAAATGAAACTGCTGTAAAGCTAAGTATGGTCAGCAAGCAAAAGAAGTTTCTCAATAGTTACCGTTCTTCTATATAACATCATAAATTCAAACTCTCTACATCATTCAGGATGTAGGGAGTTTTTTTATATTGAAAACCAAAGTAGTGTCAATAAAATCTTTATGAATTGTGAGGCACTTTGAATAGGGTGACTTCTGTTCCAGACTACTCACTTTTCTGTAGACCAAGAAACAACAAAGCGCCCAGCCGGAACGGAAATCAACCCCTTGTTTTGCCGATAGCGTTATAAAAAATAGAAAGTATATATGTTTCATTCAAAATATTTGAAGTCGAGACGTTCAATGAATATTCAAGGTAATTTTTCCAATACTTCACAGTGATTTTTAACTTATTTCACAACTTATCTGTAAAGTAATTATTAGTAATAGAAAAACGAAATTGGGGGAAGCAATTGTGAAAAAAATATGGTTACCAGTACTAGCTGCATCACTTTTACTCGCGGCTTGTGGTACAGACAAAGATCAAGTGAAGAAAGAAGAAACGAAGCAAGATATCACAGCAAATGAGGCAGAAGCAAAGGATAAATCTACGCAAGTCGCTTCTTTAGTGGATCCACGTTTGCAAGAACCAAAAGAAGATACAATGTGTGAAATGTGTAATATGAAAGTATATATGAAGGACGAAGATATGGGGGAATTCTCTACTCAAGCAATAAAAGAGGATGGAACAGTTACCTTTTATGATGACATCGGCTGTTTAGTAAATGCCGAGGTTGCAAATAATGAAAAGAACGAAAAATTTGTACGTGATTTTAATACAAAAGATTGGGTAAAGGTTGATGATGCAACTATCGTCAAAACAGACCTGAAATCTCCGATGAATTGGGGATATGTTTATTTCAAAGATAAAGAGGATGCAGACAAATATATCGCTGACAATCCAACTGCACATGTAGAGGAATTACAAAAAATAAAAGACGATGCATTAGAGCGTCGTGAAAAGAAAATGAAAGAAAAAGCTGAAAAAGAGGCCAAAGGTGAATCTGACTCCATGCATATGGAAGAAAAGAATCAAGACGGTCATAGTCATTAATTGAATGGACTAGGGGGAGATTCCTCTAGTCTTTTCGTGCTGAACTGGGAGGTAAGGATTGGTGAAAAAAATAGGGTTGGCCTTATTATTTTTTCTATTCATGAGTCAGACAGTGTACGCTGATTTCGATGTACAGGAGGCGATTAATGTCGCAAAGCCAGGGGAGGTCGTTCATATTCCTGCTGGTCGTTACCGAGGTAATTTTATTGTGACAAAACCGATAACACTACAAGGCGAAGAGGGAACTGAACTAATCGGTGAAAGTGACAAACCAGCACTTCGAATTGAAAACACTACTAATGTCAGTGTGGAAAATATAACGTTATCAGGAAAAAGTAAAGCAATCGTTGTTAGTAATGTAGATGGACTTGAGCTACGTAAGTTACAAATGAAAGATGTTCATACAGGTGTTCATATACAACGCTCCAAACATGTGCGCATACAGGAAATCAATGTGACTGGTATCGAGGATCATTATTCCCAAAAAGGTAATGGGTTGGCTGTTTTTAAAAGTGAGGACATTACGCTCGAAGGCAATACTATTGAGCAAGTGCAGGATGGAATTTATGTAGAGGAGGTAAAGCGTATTGTTGTTCAACGTAATAAGGTGACGAGCAGTCGTTATGGTACGCATTTTATGTATACAAGTGATGCCAAAGCACTTTTTAATACATATGTTCACAATGTGACTGGCCTTATGATAATGATGACAACAGACATTCTCCTTGAAAATAATACAATAGCTAATCATTTTGATTTTAATGGCTACGGTATGCTGCTGTATGATGTGAAGCAAGCAAAAATTAAACATAATACAATCAAAAATAATCGGACTGGTGTTGCGATGCAGAAAAGTTCAACTATCCAAATTGAATCAAATGATTTTCAGATGAACCAAACTGCCCTTGAAGGTACAAAGGTCAGTAACGACACATTGGCTAATAGTAATAACTTTACAGGGAATATTTTAACGGCGCGCTCCGATCAGCAAGGCTTTCAACTGAAAAATAATTATTATGATGATTACTCAGGGATTGATTTAAAAGACAATGGCATCGGTGATATTCCATATGTGGCTGTGTCAAGCTTTGGTCAATGGATGGTACGCCAGCCTGTTTACCAATATTTTGTAGCATCTCCGAGCGTCCTTTTACTGACATCTCTGGATCAGCAAATTAATAAAACTGAAAAGAATATGCTTGTTGATCATACGCCGAAATTGGCGATGAAGCATGTGCAAGAGAAGAACAAGATGAACGTGGTACAAATGCTAGTAGGTTTATTCTTGGCACTAAGTAGTTTATGGCTATGGAAAAGAGGGATCACAGAATGAAAAAATGGCTGATGAGTGTATTGCTATGTTGTGGTGTATTGGTGGGCTGTAGTGAAAAAACATATGAGCCTCGTGAAATAGTTAGTGAAACTGATGTATGTAAAATTTGTAATATGAGTATCGTTCATAATGCATATGCTGGCCAGATTGCATTGAAAAATGGCGATTATGAAATTTTTGATGATATTGGTTGCCTTATGGAATATATGAAAGCGAACGGGGAAGAGGAGGTTGGAGCAGCCTATATTAAAGATGCGGCAAAAAATGAATGGATTGACGTTTTTAACGCTATTTATGTGTACAACAAAGATTATTGGACACCGATGAATTATGGGGTAGTTGCATTCGATTCGAAGGAAGCGGCACAGGAATGGATGAAGACAGAGGGAGAAGGCCGGCTACTAGCCTATAAGGATTTACACGATTTTAAATGGGGGATCCATAATTGATGAATAGTATGCTTATTAAACTAGAATTAAAGCAAATGCTCAGAAGTCGATGGATGCAACTTGTAGGCTTACTTTTCACGTTCGTGTTTACAGCTATCATTGTCATTCAGCAAATGGCATTACCAGATGTAGACGGTTTTACACGACAGACAGCCTCCTTTTTAAATGTATTGTTGTTTTTATTGCCGCTGTTTATATTAACGATCGGTAGTATGAGTGTAGCTGGTGATGTGGAATCAGGATGGTTTTCTTTATTAAAGACATATCCAATGACACGTAGGCAATATATTGCAGGAAAGTATATTGCCTCTGTGCTTGCTTTTTTATTAGTCGTGGCTGTGGCGTTTGGCGTAATATTAGCGATGGGTGGTTTTCTTGGAGGAGTGCGTTTGCCACTTATCTTCATTGTTCTAACTTTGCTATGCATTTTCATTTTTGTGTCATTGGGCATTGCAGTAGGAGCCTTTGCAAAAACAAGATTATTTGCACTGTCGTTGTCACTTGTTCTTTGGTCCGTTTTTTTATTGCTTATCTCTTACGCTTTAATGGCTATCGGAACTGTTGTGGCTGGTCATACTCTTCAAAAACTGACGATTATAGGGATACATATTAATCCTGTGGAGTGGCTACGCTTTGGCTACTTTATTTTTACAGATCAGGCGAGTGTTCTTGGGCCAGCATTTTATAAAGTAACGCAGTTTTATTCGTCGCCACTAGGTTATGCAGTATACATAGCTGTGACATTGCTTTGGATAGTATGTCCGTTAGCTTACACTAACTTACTTTTAACTTCTTTCAGTGAAAGAAGTTAAAGCCTCCGGCGGATGTCATAGAATCGGAAAGGAGTTCTTTGTGGATGTTAGCCTAAAATCATCGCATCCATGCGATAACGGCTAACTGACCTGCATCGGTAAAAACGCCACGTCCTGTGGCATGACCGAAATGACCGACATCGTGTCGGCCCTCGTGCAGGCCTAAGCACAAAGCCGATTCTGGACGCAATTATGCCGAGGCATAATTGATAGAAAGGGGATAGAAGATGATGCTATTAGAAACAAAGAAGTTATCGAATATCTATGATAATAATAGAGGTCTTCATGAAGCCTCCTTTTCTTTACAAACGGGGCGTATTTTAGCGCTTGTAGGGGGAAATGGCGCTGGTAAGAGTACTTTAATTCGCCTGCTAACTGGACAGGAAAAGCAAAAATCAGGAGAAATAATATGGCATAAACCACAAGCCATTCGATACATGCCTGATGATGTGGACTTTCCATCTATGTTAACAGCAGCAGAAATTTTGCAACTACTTGCCTCTTTAAAGAAGATTGATAAAAATGAACAGGAGGAAGTACTAAGCCGCGTTGCTTTATGGGATGTTCGAAAGCAAAAAGTGAAGCATTTCTCGAAGGGGATGCGTCAACGGCTTAATCTCGCTCAAAGTTTACTCGGTGATGGCTCTTTGCTTATTTTAGATGAGCCGACTAATGGGCTCGATCCATTCTGGATTGCAGAGCTGAAAAAAATGATGCTAGAGGAAAAAGCAAGGAGCTGCACGGTCATATTTTCTACGCATTTACTGTCTTTTGCGGAAGAAGTAGCGGACGATGTGTTGGTTTTACACGAAGGGAACATACTTATTTCTGGTGAATTAGAGGAAATACTTTTACAAGAAAATTCATCTTCGTTAGAGAATTTATGGTTAAAAAAATTAAATCTGTAACATTCTGATAGATAATGACGTTATACTAAAAGATAGGTTTGCTTTGATTGTTTTCAGGCAGGCCTTCTTTTTCATGCTGAAGTATTATTACTTTTCTCGCTAAGTGCCGAACTATAGTGGTAAAGCAATAGATGAACGTCTCATATAATTGTGTTACTAAACATATTTCGTTATTCTTAAATAAGTTGTCGTACAATTCGAATAATTGTTGGGTGAAATAGGAGGTTTTTTAATTTATGAATTCACAAATACAAAATGTATTAGAAAATATAGAAAAAGTAATGATTGGCAAAAGAGAGGTTGCAGAGCTTAGCATAGTAGCCCTGCTAGCAAAGGGACATATCTTGCTTGAGGACGTACCAGGTGTCGGTAAAACAATGATGGTTCGAGCACTGGCAAAAACATTTGAGGCACAATTTAAAAGGATTCAATTTACACCGGATTTATTACCGTCAGATGTTGTAGGGGTGTCGATTTATAATCCGAAAACGCTGGAATTCGAATTTCGACCTGGTCCGATCATGGGAGATGTAATTTTAGCGGATGAAATTAACCGTACATCTCCAAAAACGCAATCTGCTTTACTTGAGGGGATGGAGGAAGCATCTGTTACTATTGATGGTAAAACCTTAACAATCAACCAGCCATTTTTCGTTATGGCCACTCAAAATCCAATTGAGCATGAAGGAACATATCCGTTACCAGAAGCACAGTTAGATCGTTTCTTACTAAAAATAAAAATGGGCTATCCTTCAAGAGGGCAAGAAGTGGAGATTCTTCGTCGTGCTGAGCATGGTAAACCGATTGAAAAAATTGAAGCAGTACTAACAGTTGCGCAATTAATTGAATTGCAGGAGCTTGTACAAGGTGTGTATGTTGAGGATTCAGTCAAAAACTATATGGTCGAATTGGCGACTCAAACGAGGGAAAATAACTATGTACATTTAGGAGTAAGTCCTCGTGCAACGATTGCTTTAATGAAGGCTTCACAAGCGTATGCATTTATAAAAGGGCGTAGTTTTGTTACTCCTGATGATGTTCAATATTTAGCACCATTTGTCTTTAGCCATCGTTTAATATTAAAGCCAGATGCTCGCTATGATAACGTAACGGCAGAAGAAATTATTGAGCGAATTATTGCGAAAGTACCTGTGCCAACAAAGAGGTTTGCAGAGCAATGAAGAAATGGCAAGCCTTAATAGAGAAAAGTAAACATTTCCTTTTAGTTTCTTTGTTAATGATCATAACGTTTTGTTATGCCATGTTCCAAGGTGGGTTTGTCAGTTGGTTTGTATTTTTTACAGTTAGTCCGTTTTTGTTATACGCACTTATTTTCGTACTAGTGAAAGAAGATATTTTACTGGTGGAACGCAAAATTGAGCCCTCCCGCGTAGAGAGTGGACAATCTGCTAAGGTAACAATTACGGTAGAGCGTAAAACACGCTTTCCGTTTGCTTATATGATGATGGAGGAACTTGTAAACAGTGAAGTCCTTATTCAATCGAGGGTACAAGGAACGAATACCATTAAGTTCGTTGGCTTCAGGAAAAAATTTAGCTGGAATTATGTGCTGGGAAATATGTCCCGTGGCGAGCATCGTTACTTAGGTGTTAATATTGTTTTCTGTGATTTTTTTGGCTGGGCAAAAAAGCGAGTTGTGGCAGACAAGGAACAAGTCATTTTAGTATACCCGAGAGTACGCGAAATGAGGTATGCCGCGCTTCAAACAAAATTTGATGTTGGTACAATGATGTCACCTTATTCAATTGTTAAGGATACATCAATGGCTGTTGGTTTACGTGAGTATGTTCCAGGTGACCGTTTTTCGTGGATTCACTGGAAATCATTTGCGAAAACACAAACGTTGCAATCTAAAGAATTTGAAGATCGACAATCACAGGAGTTAATGCTATTACTCCATGCCGGAAAGTCTTCCTTATTTGAAGAAAAAATTGAGCTTGTAGCATCGATGCTACAAACCATTGTCAAAGAACGTGGAGATATTTCATTTGTTTCAGCTGGTTTTAACACGAAGGTGTTTCCGATTATTCAAGGTAATAAACAGCTAGATCAAGTAATGCACCATTTAGCTGCTATAAAACCTGCTGAAACTGTCAAATTCCAATTTCAAGATCAGCAAGTGTTTAAGCATGTTGCAACATTACTATATGTTACGAATGAAGTATCAGATGAATTAATTCATTCTCTTGCCAATATGGTGAAAAGCTGTATTTGTTTTGTAGTAGCGGAGGAGCCGCCTATGCAAACAAATTTGGCAAAGCGTTATAGGCAAATTCAAGTTGTACATGTAAATCCAACAGATTATTACCATTTGTTCACGGAGGTGATGAAGCCGTGAAAAAATCACTAGGAAATTTTATCGAATTAGCAATAGCATACTTAATTATTTTTCTGATTTTACGTGAATGGCTTATTCCTGTTATGCAGCTAACAAATACAGGAGTGTTTCATTTATTTTTAGTGTTCATCGGTTTATCATTGGTACTCAGTTTATTTCAAGTGCACCCAATACTGTCGGGATTAGTGAAATTTGGTTATATTACTTGGTTTATAGTGTTTGTTTATAGTGAAAGTCCCTTTTTTTCTGGACAGACAATACCGTTTTTAATGCATGAATGGAAATGGAATATGACTGCCTTCCTTTCGGGCGATTTTGGAAAAGTATCGGATTCATTTAGAACGGTGCTCTTCGTTGCGCTTATTTGGATGTTAATATACCTGATACACCACTGGATAACCGTGCGAAAAAATATATTCTATTTCTTTGCTTTAACAGTATTCTTTATTGCCACACTAGATACATTTAGTGACTATGATGGGAAGGTGGCAATTGTTAAAGTTATTGTGCTTGGATTAATAATGACAGGCTTGCTTTTTGTTAAGCGCTTATGGCTTCAAACAGATGCAGAGAGCAATTTCATAGGAAAATGGAAGCTGGTTATTCCGATGGTTGTTTCGGTAATGCTTGTTAGTGGAGTGGCATTCTATTTACCTAAGACAGGGCCAATTTGGGCTGATCCAGTCCCTTTTATTAAGGGGGTGGCAGGGCAAGATGGCATTGGAACAGGCGAAAAAACAGTTGGTTACAGCGACGACGATAGCCAATTAGGTGGACCGTTCCAAGGTGATAATACACTAATATTTACTGCATCTACCCGTGATCGTCATTATTGGCGTATCGATACAAAGGATACTTATACTTCGAAGGGCTGGATTCTTTCTGAGGGGAACTTTGGAAAAAATGTCTACGAGACCAATACTCCTATCCAAACTTCATTACAAGTTGGATCTCCTGAAACTGAGCGACAGGTTCACATGGACATTGCTGTTCCGATGCCTTTTTTAATTCAAACATATGGCATGATATCTGTTTCTACCCAGGATTCACCGCTCTTTATTCAAGATGAACACACTGAAAAAATAGCAATAGAACAACAGAATGGCGAGTCAAAATTATTATCTAATTATACGATCTCTTATAGTGAGCCAGTATTTAGCATGGAACAGCTCCAAATGGCAGACCCATCCACGCTAAAAACAGTAGATCCGTCATTTGACCGGTTTTTACAATTGCCAGACACACTTCCACAACGTGTAGGGAATTTAGCGCAAGAAATCACACAGGATAAAGATTCAGTCTATGATCAAATAAAAGCGGTTGAAAAGTATTTTTCATCTCATGGCTTTAGATACGATAAAAAAGAAGTAGCCATCCCTGCTGAGGGTCAGGACTATGTTGATCAGTTTTTATTCGATACTAAAATCGGCTACTGTGATAATTTCTCAACATCAATGGTTGTGCTCCTCCGTTCGGCAGGGATACCTGCACGCTGGGTGAAAGGCTTTGCACCTGGTAATCCTGGTCGAATATCAGATGGTTTACAAGAGTATCAAATTACAAATGATAATGCACACTCTTGGGTGGAAGCGTATATACCTGGAACAGGGTGGATGGAGTTTGAACCGACAATTGGATTTTCAGGAAATGTGAATATCGATTATGATATTGAGCAAGATACTCCTCAGCAGGAGCAAGTACTGGAGCCAGAAAAAAAACAAGAGCAACCAAAGAAGGAAGAGCAAGAGCCGAAGAAAGAAACTTCTAACTCAACATCGTTTAGCTTTGATTCTGTGTGGACATGGATGAAAAAGCATATTTACGTATGGATTGCTCTAGTCATTTTGATGATTATCGCTAGTATCGCTTTGTTTATGCAACGTAAAACGTGGATACCTAAAATGCAAGTACGCGCATTTCGTAAAAAAGAAGCAGATTGGACAAATTTCGATGCGTCATACCATGTTTTAACGAAGCAATTATCTCGTATTGGATTACGTAGGAAAGATGGCGAAACATTACGAGCATTTGCTCTAAGAGTAGATGCATCGCTTGAGACAGAGGAGATGCAAAAACTAACCGCTGTATATGAACAACATATTTATGGTAAGGACAAACGCGAGGTAGACTTTGTTGAGCTGAAAGAAAGTTGGGAATATTTAATCAATCGCACTATCGGTTGATTTTGATAGGTACAAAGAGTAAAATGAAAAAAATTATATATAGATGAGGATTGCTTTCATATAAGTTCGATAATAAGGTTCGGATGTTTCTACGAGATTACCGTAAATGATTTCTCTATGAAGGTGAATGTTTTGTTAGGTGAGAAGGTTAGTAAATCACTTTTCTTTGTGACGCATTCGCCTTTATACATCAAGAGCTTATGAACGCGTAGGAAGTTTTTACTTTCATACGCGTTTTCTTGAACATATGAAAAGTTCCTTTAAAAATAGTAGAAGAGGTGGAAATTTTGTCAGCTAGCCCTTTATTAGAGCAAGAAAAAATCGTTGTTCTTGACTTCGGTAGCCAATTTAACCAATTGATTACGCGTCGTATCCGTGAATTTGGTGTATTCAGTGAGTTACATCCTCATACGATTACAGCAGAAGAAATTAAAAATATGAACGCAACAGGTATCATCTTTTCAGGTGGTCCAAACTCTGTTTATGACGAAAATGCCTTCCATGTAGACCCGGCTATTTTCGAATTAGGCTTACCAATCCTAGGTATTTGCTATGGTATGCAATTAATGGCACATACGCAAGGTGGTAAAGTTGAAGGTGCTGAAACACGCGAATATGGTAAAGCAGAAATTAAAGTAATAGCTTCAAACAAGTTATTCGGTAACTTACCAACTGAACAAATCGTTTGGATGAGCCATGGTGACCATGTAACAGAAGTACCGGCTGGTTTTGAAGTAATTGCAACAAGTGCTGCTTGCCCTATCTCTGCAATGGCAAATGTAGAACGTAAACTATATGCAGTACAATTCCACCCAGAAGTACGTCACTCTGTATATGGTAACGACTTATTACGTCAGTTCGTATTTGACATTTGTGGAGCAAAAGGTGATTGGTCAATGGCAAACTTCATTGAACTTGAAATCGCAAAAATCCGCGAAACAGTAGGTGACAAAAAAGTATTATGTGCACTTTCTGGCGGTGTAGACTCATCAGTTGTTGCTGTTCTAATTCATAAAGCAATTGGCGACCAATTAACTTGTATGTTCGTTGACCACAACTTGAACCGTAAAGGTGAAGTTGAGCAAGTTATGAAAACATTTACAGAAGACTTTGACATGAATCTTATAAAAATTGATGCACGTCAACGTTTTATGGAAAAACTTGCAGGCGTTTCTGACCCAGAGCAAAAACGTAAAATTATCGGTAACGAATTTATTTACGTATTTGATGAAGAGGCGGCTAAACTTGAAGGTATGGACTTCTTAGCACAAGGTACTCTTTACACAGATATCATTGAATCGGGTACATCCACTGCACAAACAATTAAATCACACCATAACGTTGGTGGTCTTCCAGAAGACATGCAATTCAAATTAATTGAGCCACTTAACACATTATTTAAAGACGAAGTGCGTGCATTAGGATTAGAGCTTGGCCTTGACGAAAAAATTGTTTGGCGTCAACCATTCCCAGGTCCTGGTCTAGGAATCCGTGTACTTGGTGAAGTAACAGAAGAAAAACTAGAAATCGTACGCGAATCTGATTTCATCTTACGTGAAGAAATCGCAAAAGCTGGTCTTGATCGCGATATCTGGCAATACTTCACGGTATTACCTGACATCCGTTCAGTTGGCGTAATGGGCGATGCACGTACGTATGACTATGCAATCGGTATCCGCGCGGTAACATCTATCGACGGTATGACTTCAGACTGGGCACGCATTCCTTGGGATGTACTAGAAAAAATCTCTGTTCGCCTAGTAAACGAAGTAAAACACGTTAACCGCGTACTGTATGATATTACATCTAAGCCACCAGCAACTATCGAGTGGGAATAATTAAATAACAACTATAAAAAGCTTGAAGATACTCATTTTATTGGGTTTTCTTCGAGCTTTTTATTTTTCGATTGGATAGCATAAATTTAAATAAAGGGAATATTTATTGCTTTGTTGAATATAAAAATTAGGGCTATTGCGGATCATGATCTACAATTTGATAAGTCGGGTTTTCTTAAGAATGTATTTGGAAAGATCAATATTGAATTTAATCCAAAGTATAATGGGCCCTTCAATGAAACAGATTCGTATTAAGAAATAGTTATACGATGAATCGTTAGGTATAGTAAACTAATAAATGTAAATAGGATTCTATGTCGTTGTTTAGCTTTAGGGGGGATAATATGGGGAAAGATATAGCGATGATACATACACTTGCTATTGGTATGCCAAAAGAATTGCATTATAGTAATGGGCGCTCGATGATTACAGGGATTGAAAAACGAAAAGTGGAAGAAGTTTATTTGTCCGCTCGTGGATTTGAGGGGGACGATGTAGCAGATAAAAAACATGTACGATTGATAAATATACTGAGGCGAACATATTACTCAAACGTTTAATTGAAACAGGTTATACGGGCTTTCTTGCACGTGTACTGGAAGAAGGGACAATCCGTGCAGATTCAAAAATTGAATTAGTGGAAAAGCATTCTGCGTGTGTTTCAGTTTTGCATTGCAACGAAGTGTATTTTAAAAACAAAGACGCACTAGCGATGAAACGAATTCAAGCGGTTGATGCATTAGCAGAAGATTGGAAACAAAAATTAGAAAAAAGGATTCAGCTCTTGCAAAGTAAAGTGATGAATTAGATATATGTTGATCAAGGGAGAACTCCTACAGTCACTGTATTAAAATCCTCAAGAATTCGAATGAATTCTAGGGGATTTTTTATTTTATAACTATCGATAAAGCATTAAGTCCTAAACGATTTCTTAAAATGTGACATCTACTGAAAGAGGTCAAATAAGAACTTTACACGAACTTTCTTGTGGTATTTATAAAAAATGTTCGGAAATAGGGTTGAAATCTAAAAAATGAAATGATATATTACGATTGTAAATTAAATAAGTCGTCGTATAATGTCGGGGATAAGGCCCGTGAGTTTCTACCAAGTTACCGTAAATAACTTGACTACGATTTTAGTTATATATATTAATGTATAGACACTAAATTAATTTCTCACAATAACTGTGATGAAATGTATCGTAGACATGCGACTAGTAGAGTAGTCAGTGTGTCTTTTTTGTTTTCGATATTGAAGACGACCATACGGAGGATTTCTTTAAAATGAAAAAGTATTTCATGTTCGATGAATTAGGAACTAATTATCGCCGCGAAATAATAGGTGGTATTACTACATTCCTTGCTATGGCTTACATTTTAGCTGTTAACCCTGGCATCTTAGAAAATGCAGGGATGGATAAAGGTGCTGTATTCGTAGCTACAGCATTAGCAGCTGCAGTCGGTTCTCTGATTATGGGTATATTCGCTAAATTCCCAATTTCCCTTGCTCCTGGTATGGGCTTAAATGCATTCTTTGCCTTCACTGTAGTTGGAGCTTACGGTATTCCTTGGCAGACTGGTTTAACAGGTGTTTTCTTCTCAGGGATTATCTTTATCTTCCTTTCACTAACGGGTATTCGTGAAACAGTAATTAATGCAATTCCGGTCCAACTTAAATATGCAGTTTCAGCAGGAATTGGTTTGTTTATAACATTTGTAGGGTTACAAGGAGCGGGTATCCTCGTAGATAGCCCAGCTACATTAGTAACATTAGGAACATTCACTGGTTCAACTTTACTAGCTGTATTTGGGATTGTCCTTTCAATTATTCTTATTATTAAACTACGCAGTATTGGTATTTTCTTAGGGATGGTTATAACAGCAATTGTTGGTATGATTACTGGTGTGATTGATCCACCTGCAGCAGTTGTTTCAGCTATTCCAAGCGTGGATTCAACATTTATGGTAGCTTTAGATCCAATTTTCCATGACTTCGATTCATTATTAAACGTTAAATTTTTAGTTGTTGTCTTAACATTCTTGTTTGTGGATTTCTTTGATACAGCAGGTACTTTAATGGCAGTTGCAACACAAGCAGGATTAGTAAAAGATAATAAATTACCACGTGCAAGCCGTGCATTGATGGCGGATGCTCTTGCAACAACAATTGGTTCTTTATTTGGTACATCAACAACTACAGCGTATGTAGAGTCAACTTCTGGTGTAGCAGCAGGTGCTCGTTCAGGTTTCTCTGCTGTTGTAACGGCAATCCTTTTCTTGATAGCGTTATTCTTCTCACCGTTACTTGCTGTGGTAACTCCAGCGGTAACAGCACCAGCTCTAGTTATTGTAGGTGTTTTGATGGTATCCTCATTGCGTTTAATTGATTGGGATAAATTCGAAATTGCAGTACCTGCTTTCTTTACAGTAATAATGATGCCTCTTGGTTACTCAATTGCTACTGGTATTGCTATAGGTTTTGTATTCTATCCAGTAACAATGCTTTTAGCGGGTCGTAAAAAAGAAATTCATCCTATGATGTACGGATTGTTCTTTGTCTTCCTTGCATACTTTATCTGGGTACGCTAATTATAAATACACAATAGAAATATAAACAGCACCTACAATTGTTAGAAACGAAACTAACAATTGTAGGTGCTTTCTTATTGGAGAATTAAAAACTATAAAAATATAAAACGATTTTAATGACTAGAAAAGGGAAGCTACTAATATGAGAGATTAGCGGTTATAGTGTCAATGTAAAGGATATCACTTTCATGTGTAGTTGAAGTTGATTCACATATTATAGAAGAAACTCCTTTTTTATTTAATTAGAATAGTTTTACTTTAATAATCTGCTTGCAAACTTACTATTAAGGTGATATATTTATAAACGTTGTTACGAAAGAAACAACAACAAAAACAAAACATTAACATAAATAGTTGACATAAAGTTAACAACATGTTAAAGTATAGAAAGTCACTTAAATGCGACAAACAAATGAACCTTGAAAACTGAACAAGCAAAACGTAATCAATAAAGTTTTTAGTAACTAACCTTGAGTTGGTGAACGAAACAAAATTTTGGACATCAAACATGATGCCAGCAAAACAATTTGAGCTAAT
>NZ_JBWHYQ010000031.1:0-41374 GCF_056322905.1 Lysinibacillus sp. G1-3 | reverse complement strand
ACTCATGATGTTCTCCCGTTCATAAATGGTATGGTTAGTATAACGGGGTTTCCAAACATTGAAAATAGAAAAACCCCGAATAGGTCCACTTTTTTTAAAGTGTCCACTATTCGGGGTTCAGTTCAATGTGTGGAAATACGCCTTTTTATTACTTTTTAGTTACGGTAGGATTTGTTCCTTTTTTTGCAGCGATTACTTTTTTTACAATTGGAATAACGATTGGTGCTAATTTTACGGCGGTTTTGACAACTTTAGATACTTTCAAAAAATAACAGCTCCTTTTAGTACTCTCTGTTCAAGGTTGAAATGAAACTTATCGGATAACGCGAACTGCTTGAATAATATTCCAAATGACAATTCCGATTGAAACAAGAATGTAAATCACAAATGAAACTAACCAAATGATAAGAAAAGAACTACTACCTGAATCTGGTTCAAAAGTGTTGAATGATAAAGTTGAGAAAATAAAGACTGCAAAAAATATTATTCCAAATGCAACTGGGATTAAATGTGATATTAGTGCTCGAAGAGAATGACTCTTTACATCGTTATCTTTTGAAACAAAGTAAACGACTAATGGCACAATAAAGGGTGCAAAAAAGATACTTAGATAACTAAAGGCAGATAAAATTTTTTTGTTCTCCATAGTTGTACCTCCTTTTTAAATATTTACGCATGAAAAACAGTAAAGTTTCAAAAAAATTAATGTGGAAGAGGTTGTAATCGTTACAGTGTTTGCGTACAATGAGGTTGTTAAACTAAATTAAGATGTAACGACCACAAGGGGAGCTGATGATGTCAGCTGAGACTGGGCACGTAATGCCTTAACTCTTTGAACCTGTAAGTTAACGCTTGCGTAGGGATGTGGATAGAAACCGACACTTTTACGATGTGAGGCTCTGTCCTGGCATCGTATTTTTATCTTTATTGATGCTAGATAGGGACATATTTGCCAACTGATTTCTATTCCTGCTCTTGTATCCTACATCGGAACAAAGGAGAGAATAATTATGGACAATAAAAAACTATTAATGCTTGTGGAAATTGCGATATTCGCAGCGATTGGCCTTGTGCTCGATCAGGTTTCCTTTAAAGTATGGGCACAAGGAGGCTCTGTTAGTCTCGTAATGGTGCCAATAATGTTAATAGCATTTCGCTGGGGTCTTATTCCAGGAATGGTAACGGGTTTACTTATTGGTATTATGCAAACAATGTTTGGGGCTTATATTATACATTGGCTTCAAGGAACACTTGATTATGGTGTTGCCTTTACGGTAGTTGGCTTAGCGGCCGTTGTACGTGGACCAGTGCTTGAGGCTGCAAAAGATTTAAACAAAAAGAAAATGGCCCTTTATATTATTTTAGGAACGGTATTAGCGGGCTTTTTACGTTATGCAGCACATACCATTGGGGGCGCTGTATTTTTCGCAGAGTATGCTGGCGATCAAAATGCATGGGTTTATTCAATCATCTATAATGGAACATATATGCTACCAGCAACGATTTTAACAGCGATTGTCGGTGTTCTGTTATTTACAGCAGCACCTCAATTAATGCAACGAAAATCATAATTATTATGCCCTTCACATGAGTGAAGGGTTTTATTTTTAGACTGTTAAAGATTGTTGCTATTAAAACATAAAGACAGATTAAATCAAGAAACTGTGCAGTAATTAAATTGCCCTTCCTAAGCAATTTCTACATAGCTTTCAATTATTCCAAAAATTACTACGTTTAATAATCAACGGTAAAAATAGTTGAAGGATAGTATATTATATAAATCTTTTGCCGATTTTACGAAAGGGAGTGCGTTAATGAATAAAACACTTGAAAATTTACAAAAAGAAATTATGCTTGAAGCAAAAAAAGGTTACCCCATTTTGCTTTCTGGCGCCGTTGTCTTTTTAATTTTCACCCTAATGCCCTTAGTTTTCCCAATAGAAGCTGTACGTTTGATTTGGATCTTTGGCTTAGGTGTCATTTTTCCTATTGGGATGGTCATTAGTAAAATTCTGGGGGTTAATTTACTCTCTACTGACAACCCTTTAGGTACTTTAAGTGGGATAGTAGCAGCTCCTCAAGCTTTTTATATACCTGTATTTATAATTGTGTATATGAAAATACCTGAATACCTGCCCTTCACAATTGGCTTACTAGCAGGCTCTCATTTTCTGCCTTACATATGGATTTATAAAAGCAAAGCTTATTTATTTGTTACTTTAGGAATCTGTCTTTCTGCTCTAATTTTAGGTGGCTTCTTTGTTGGTCAAGCTTTCACCCTAGTACCTTTAGCGATGTCTATTGTTTATGGAATGGGGGTTCTTTTAATTCTAAGAGAACTCAAAGTCAGTCATGTTTAAGCACCTATTGTCAGTTGAATAACAGTAAACCACTGAATCTTTTTAAAAAGCATCTGAATAAAGGTGCTTTTTGTCTTTTCTAATGCTTGAACTGTGAAATAGTTAGATTCAGCCTTTAGGAAAAAAGGGTGAGCGTAGTTAGAAGTGGCTTTAGTTAAAGATTCGGTTAGCGGAAAATAAAAAAGAAGAGTTAAGCGAAGCGTCAGCAAATGTTTTATCTGTGCGAAAGCGTAGCGACAGCAACAATAAAGGGCCCAGCCGGAACGGAAATCAATCTCACATTATGGAGATAAGCCTATTTTCGGCACTTTATAATTTATGATGGCATATAATATTTAAAGCGTTTAGCGTTTTAAGCATAGAAAGTTATGTTATATTAAATAGTAGATATTAGATGAAAGGGACGTTAAAAATGATTGTAAAAACGCAAGAAGAGATTGAAGCCTTTAAAAAAATCGGCCGTATTTGTGCTGAAATTCGTGAAGCAATGAAGGCTGCTACAAAGCCAGGTGTAACAACACTAGAACTAGATGAAATTGCAGGTCGTATGTTTGCTGAGGCCGGAGCAGTTTCTGGACCTAAAGGGGAATATGATTTCCCGGGATACACATGTATTAGTGTTAATGAGGAAGTCGCACATGGTATTCCAGGTGAACGTGTGATTAAAGAGGGAGATATCGTCAATATAGATGTATCTGGTTCATTAAACGGCTATTTTGCTGATACAGGCATTTCATTTGTAGTTGGTGAAGGCTATGAGGATAAAGAAAAGTTGTGTCGCGTAGCCAAAAGTGCTTTTGATCGTGCGATGACAAAAGTAAAAGCTGGATCAAAATTAAACCAAATCGGAAAAGCTGTTGAGCGTGAAGCATATGCTAATGATTTAACAGTGATTATGAACCTAACGGGACATGGTTTAGGTCGTTCTTTACATGATGAGCCAAACCATATTTTGAACTATTATGATGCATGGGATTCTACAATTATGAAAGAAGGCATGGTTCTTGCAGTTGAGCCGTTTATCTCAGCGAAAGCAGAGCATATTGTGGAGTCTGGTGATGGCTGGACATTCGTTACGCCAGACAAATCATTAGTTGCTCAAATCGAGCATTCAATTATCGTTACAAAAGACAAACCAATTATTTTAACTTCACTTGATGAACAATAAAAAAGCTAAAATCCTGCTACCAATTTATTTTTGGTAGGCAGGATTTTTTTTAATAAATAATATACCGACAAGTAGCACTCCACATAAAAACAAGGCTGCCGTTGACACAAGTAGCTCATCAAAACCATTATGTAATACAACCCCTATATAGGACCAGATAAATACACTTGGATAGATAATATCAAAATAATGGAATCGAATATGTAGTGCTATTGCTACCCCAAGTGTCAGTAAAATAACTGCCCACAGTGGATCACTAAGTCCAAAACCATTCCATTGATAAGATGTTAGCGTGAAGCTTACATTTGTCATCAGGCTGAATGTAACCCATGCGAAGTAAATCGAGAAGGGTAAACGACCTGTAAGTGAGTTATTGCTGAGAGGGTACGTTTTGTACAACTTAGATAAATACAGTACTAAAATAAACGTACTGACGATTGACACGATAAATAATTCGTGGTGCCAAACAACAATTGCTAGCGCCTGCATGATACATATGCTACTAAAGAGAACAGTCTGTTTAATAGATGTCTTTTTTAGATTCATGACTAACCAATAACCAAGTAACATGTAAACCACAATCCAAATCACATAACTAACGTTAAAAGGTGCAAATATTACTGGAAAACGATTTGAGATCTCTAAGGAAGATTGACCGTTTATTTTCATGAAATAGGATGAAAAGGTTAGGATAAGTGAGACAACGTAAGTGATTGTCATCAAAAAAAATCGAGGCATGTTTTCCTCTCCCTTCGTGTTAAATTGTATAGGGAAAAGACAAATAAGTATAGGACTGTAACATTATATTTTCATTATAACGGAAATTTCCAACAATGTATCGTGTTGTTTCGCTAAAATTATCTACAATTTACCATTTGAATGGGCATCCATATATTTCTTTAGTACAATGGAAGTATACAAATGTAAGGAGTGAAGTTTTAATGACTCAAAATTTAAATGATCTAGATCTATCAGTTAATCTAGATAAGAAAATGTATAAAAAGAAATTAAAAGTACTCCAGTATGAAATGTTAAATGCTCAACAGTTTTTATTAAACAATAAAATAGGGTTAATTTTAGTATTTGAAGGTATGGATGCTGCTGGTAAGGGGGGCGCTATTAAGCGTCTAATTGAACGTGTTGATCCACGTGGTTATGTCGTACACCCGATTTCAGCGCCTCAGCCTCATGAACTTCGCTACAATTATTTACAACGCTTTTGGAGAAAGTTGCCACAGCATGGACAAATCGCAATTTTTGATCGCTCTTGGTATGGTCGTGTATTAGTTGAGCGTATTGAAGGATTTGCAACAAATGAAGAGTGGTCTCGTGCATATGAAGAAATGAATAATTTTGAAAAGATTTTAACGGCAGGAGATTATATTGTCATTAAGTTTTGGCTTCAAGTATCAGATGAGGAGCAACTTAAACGTTTTAAAGAACGTGAGCAGGATCCGTATAAGTCTTGGAAGCTAACAGATGAAGACTGGCGAAATCGTGAAAAAACGCCACTGTATGTAGAAGCTGCAAATGAAATGTTTGAGAAGACTGATAAGAAAAATGCTCCATGGGTTCTAATACCAGGAGATGATAAAAAGTATGCTCGTGTACAGGTACTGCAAGAAACACTAGCACATATTGAACGTGAAGCAAAAAAACGTGGCCTTCATTTAACGAATGTCTTAGACAAAGCGCATTTAGAAGATGCTGAATCGTCTAGCCTTGAATTGCTAGAAGAGAAGCCTAAAAAACAAAAAGTGAAATAATGTTATTGATGCTGTAACAACAAGACGAGATGTTTTAGTTGTAGCAGCATCTTTTTTTACATACAATAAAGTAAAACTTCAATTCCGTGGGTGTTTACCCACAAATTGGGCTTATTACTAAAAGTTGAGGACGATATTTGTTGCAATTTATACCATATATAAGTTGATCTTCGTTACGACTGGGCGACTTCGTGGGGATCAGCGATAGAGGAACGAAGGTTAAAACCATCACATCCTGTGATAACGCCTTCGTGACCAACGTCAAAGCACCCAGTCGGAACGGAAATCAACCACACGTTATGGTGAAGATTTACAAATTGTTTTTTTACCATTGATAAAATGAATTCAGGCATTAAAAACGTATTGACAATTATCGGAAGGTTAGTGTGGAGAAATGGTGCTTAAAATTTGGAGACTATTGAGGAAAAAGGGTGAAAATGTGGTATCAATTCAGGGGGATAAATGCTACATTCGCACATTTTACGAAAAAGATGCACAAAGTTTAACTGATCTCGTAAGCCGCAATAAATATTTTTGGTCCACATACGAACCGTTACAACGACCTGAATATTATACAATTAATGCTCAATATAAAAAAATACAAGAAAGCTTATACTTAATGGACTCAAAGAGGGAGTTTACTTTCGGTATTTTTGAGCCGGGTACAAATAATCTAATAGGACATATTGCTCTTTATGCAGTAAAACGTTTACCGTATTCCAGTGCATTTGTTGGCTATGCGATGGATGAAATTTATGTGGGGAAAGGGATCGTAACAGAAGCGGTTAATATGGTCGTGCAATTTGCGTTCGAGCAAGTAGGCTTACATCGTGTAGAGGCTTATGTTTCAACACAAAATAATCCTTCTATTCGTGTTTTAGAAAAGTCCGGGTTTCAGCAAGAAGGCCTCTTGAGAAAGCTGCTGTACATTAATGGCCAATGGGTGGATCATTACATGTATGCACGTTTAGAGAACGAATAAAAAGAAGCGTCTAACTTTCAAGTAATGAAGGATAGACGCTTCTTTTTTTTTACTATTGTTTACTACCGTCTATGATTAAGTCAAGGCGACCTGTATTTGGATCAATTACTAATCCGTGAACAGGCACATCTTTCACCATTAACGGGTGATTGCGAATTGTATCTACGCTTTTCTTAACACTTGTTGATACGTCGCCAAAGCCACGTAAAAACTTTTTTAAATCAAGACCTGAATTTTCTACCGTTTTGATAGTTTCAGGGTTAATTCCTCTAGCAACCATTTTACTTAGCATAGCTTCTGGGTCAACTGCGCTCATGCCGCAGTCGTAATGCCCAATAACATACACTTCATCTGCTTGTAGTTCATAAACAGCTACAAGTAAACTACGCATAATTGCACCAAAAGGGTGACTAACTAATGCCCCAGCACTTTTAACGATTTTTACATCACCATTACGTAAATTCATAGCTTTAGGTAACAGCTCTACAAGGCGAGTATCCATACAAGATAACACAACGATGCGTTTATCGGGATACTTTGTTGTAATAAAAGGCTCATATTTTTTTTCTTGAACGAAATCTTCATTAAACTTAAGAATATCTTGTAACATTGTCATGAAAGATTGCTCCCTTCCCTACAGAAATATTTTAGAGCAAAATGATCAATATGCAAATAATAATGACAATATTCACGCAATTTTTTTACGAAAAAAAAGAAGTTTAGTAATCTTTTAGCGAAAAGAAATAATTAAAAAAAATAAAAAACAGCTACGTTATGTAGCTGTTTTTTATAGATAGATTAGAATTTTTCACTTGGTTTTGGATCTACAGTTACTGAAGACTTAGTATCTAAACCAACTTGTAAGTAGTGGATGAAGAATGCCGTAGCAATTAGTAAAACAACCGAAAAACCTAGTACAGTCGTAATGAACATAATGAAAGCTCCTCTCTACTGAAATAATCTACAATAATATCTAAAGTAATTATACAATAGGTTACTAGGAAAATCTAAGGAGAATTTATGACATCCATAAGATACCTAGTCTGGACTAAGATTAGTAGGTATAAAATACTTGAAATACCTAGTTTTTATTACAAAGAAGAACAGATTCTTTTTTACCTTCCCGCAGTATGTTATTTATACTCATTTATCTCAAAACTAATCGTAAAGTCATGTGACAAGCTTTAATTAAACTAATTCTTCAATAGCTCTCACGTTCTCTTCCTCCCTTCCATACGAAAATAATAGGCAGCATTCACAATAACGAATTGATTAGAGGCATTTTCATCAAAAATAATAAACAAGAATGCGAAATAGGTATTTCCGTGTCTATAGATGGTGAAAGAAGTTTTTTGCCCAAGTACAAAGCCGAATCTGTACGCAATTATACCGAGGTATATTTGATTAAATAGAGGAAAAAAATAAATGATTCTTTAGGAGTACTTTAATTGTGAGAGTGAAAAAAAGTATCGTATGATACATCGATAAACAGCTGTTTTACACTATTTTTCTATAAAATTTTAGTAATTATCTGAAGAAGGTTTTGATTATCGGTCGAATAGCTTATATAGTGATATTGATATTTTTAGGTATTTACTCCTCCTTTTGCGACTCATTCAGTATGTTTTAATAATTTTATGTTGAAGGATAA
The DNA here is from genome assembly GCF_056322905.1 of Lysinibacillus sp. G1-3. Classification (NCBI taxonomy): domain Bacteria; kingdom Bacillati; phylum Bacillota; class Bacilli; order Caryophanales; family Bacillaceae; genus Lysinibacillus; species Lysinibacillus sp. G1-3. The sequence goes on along the minus strand of NZ_JBWHYQ010000031.1, from coordinate 33,447 downwards.
TAACAAATTCTTAAGTAATTTAAATAAAGACAATTTAATGTATTATTCTTAATTCTATATAATCAAATATCGTCGAAAAGTGAATAAAAAGTATTTATTACATCGAAAAAAATGTGAAATACATTTATACTATATTAAAATTATGGAAAAAAAGACGAAATAAAGATTAATAGGAGATTTGGAGGTTCTAGAATGGATATATCGTCGATTGTAGGGTTAATACTTGCGCTAGTAGCGCTATTAACAGGAATGGTACTAAAGGGTGTAAGTTTAAGTGCGTTTTATAACCCAGCTGCCATTCTAATTATCATCTTCGGTACAATTTCCGCAGTAACAATTGCCTTCCCAATGAAGGAGTTAAAGCGTGTACCAAAGCTATTTAAAATTCTTTTTAAAGAAACAAAATTAGCAGATGATATTGAGATTATTAAGATGTTTTCACAATGGGCTGATTTAGCTCGCCGTGAAGGTCTATTAGCGCTTGAGAGTAAAGCTTCAGAAATAGAAGACCCATTTTTGAAAAATGGACTTACATTAGCAATTGATGGTCAAAATGCCGACTATATTCGTGACGTCCTAACAGAAGAAGTCGAAGCAATGGAAGAACGTCATGCTAGTGGTTCTGCAATCTTTACACAAGCTGGTACATATGCCCCGACTTTAGGGGTACTTGGTGCGGTAGTAGGTTTAATCGCCGCGTTAGCAGATATGAATGACATAGAAAAGCTAGGACATGCTATTTCAGCTGCTTTTATGGCTACATTACTAGGTATTTTTACAGGTTATGTTTTATGGCATCCATTTGCGAATAAATTAAAACGTAAATCTGCTATCGAAGTTAAACAAAAAAGAATGATGATTGAAGGAATCCTTTCTGTCTTAGAAGGGGAGGCGCCACGTGTTATCGAACAAAAATTATCTTCTTACTTAACAATGGAAGAACGTCGTCAAATTTCTGATGAAAGCGGGGCGGGCGGCCTTGGCAAAGAAAGCTAAGAAAAAAAAGCATGATGAGCATATCGATGAGTCTTGGTTAGTTCCGTATGCAGATATTTTAACGCTGCTATTAGCCGTATTTATCATATTATTTGCATCAAGTTCAGTAGACCAAGAAAAGCTAGAGAGAATGTCAGCTGTGTTTAATCAAGTATTTGATGGTGGTACAGGCTTTTTAGAGCAGCCTGCACCGATAGAAAGTCCAAATGCAGAAAGTGACAAAACACCACAACAAGCGCAAAACTCCGCGTATTTAAAGGATCAGAAGGAGTTAGCTGAAATTAAAGATAGTGTTGATAATTTTATCGCAGTTAATGAGATGGAAGGTCAATTTGCAACAGCAATGACGGATGAGGGGTTACTTGTTACAATTCGTGATACTATTATGTTTGATCCTGGGAAAGCAGCGATTAAACCAGAATATATTCCTATAGCTAAAGAGCTTGCTGGTGTATTAGTATCCGATCCAGCCCGAAACATTGTCATTACAGGACATACAGATAATGTCCCAGTAGGACCGAATTTTTCGTCCAACTTAGAGTTATCATTAATGCGTGCTTCGAATTTCTATATGGTTCTATTGAATAGTAATTCTAAATTGAAATCTGAGAACTTCAGTGCTAAAGGTTATGGTGAAAACCGAGCTATTGCTCCGAATGACACGCCTGAGGGTCGTGCGAAAAACCGTCGTGTAGAAGTGTTAATACAACCTCTTGTAACTGAGGATGGTACTGCTGCAAAACAAGCAAAATAGAAAAAAGCTATTAGTAACAGGCTTTGATGCCGTATTGCTAATAGCTTTTTATTTACAAAATCCTATTTATTTGCGTAAAGCGCCTAATTCAGCAACGATAGCCTGCATTTCGCTCGGACTAAATGTATCACGTTTCATGACCATTTCGTATAAATAAACAAGATCTTCGTAATCAGCTTCATTGAAATTTTCCGATTTCATTGCATCGACATTCACCATACGAAGCTTTTCTTTCATTTGATCAACCATATAAATAACGTTCTCTTTTGACGGTACTGATAAATCCATTATTTAAACCTACCTTTCATAATCCTCGGAAATATCATTTCATTGAATAAAAAAAATGTCAACACTGATTTGGGCATTGCTTTAAAAATAGACTGTTATTGGGTAGAATAAGGGCAGTGATAGTTTAATTATGGTTCATTACCATAACATAGGGTTGCTTTCTGTTCCGACTGGGGACGCTTCGCTTTCGCGCAGAGCAAAGTTTCATGGGGACGTCCAGTCACCACTCCAATCAACTTGTATACAAAATCATCCCTAACTTTTGATGATGAGTCTTAATTGTTCTAAGGAATATACATTTACAAAGCAGGGGGTATTTAATATGGGACGAAGTAAATTATTAGCATCTATCGTAGTTGGTGCTGCAGTTGGTGCTGCATTAAGCATGTTGGACCGTACAACGCGTGAAAAGACAATAGCTACAACAAAACAGATGAAAGAAGCAATCACGTATTATGCAGCCAATCGAGAGGAATTACAAGTGCTAGTTGAGGAAAAAGTATTGGCCGCTAAAGTGCTATGTGAAGGTGTGTCAGAAAATGTAAATGCGATTGCTGAAAAAGTGGATGAATTTAAAGAATTACCTTCCACAATCGAAAGCATGATTAATGATACAAAAGCAGCCTTTGCTTTACCTGATAAAGAATAGTTGTTCGTACAGGAGGAAATTTGTATGAAAAAGAAAAAAGCATCGATACGTACAGCTGTTGGAGTGGTGAAGTCATTTGTTTCACCAGACGAAGACACTGTAAATGTGATGACATCAAGAGGCTTTATGCAAGATTTAATTCTCCGCTTTCAGCGAGTGGAAATATCAGCTCTTGCCGCAGAATTGGCTTATTTCTTTTTACTATCTTTTTTCCCACTATTAATTTTTTTAGTTACATTACTACCGTATTTGAATTTAGAGACGACGCAAGTGTATTCCTTTCTAGTGAATGTTATGCCGGACGAGGTATATAGGCTTATTGAAAATACATTAAATGAAATTTTAACAAGCCGTAATAGTAGTCTATTATCCATCGGGGTACTAGGAACAATTTGGTCTGCTTCTAAAGGGATTAATGCGTTGATTAGAGCCTTGAATAAGGCCTACGATACAGAAAACAGGGGAAGTATATTGGAACGAGGGTTATCCCTTGTTTTCACCATAGCGTTTGTCGTTGTTTTTGCTGTTGCACTACTTTTACCGGTTTTTGGGCAACAAGTGGGGCATTTCTTATTTTCGATTGTTGGCATTGAGGAGCAATTTGAAATTATCTGGCATAGAATGCGCTGGTGGATACCCCCTCTACTTATTTTCATCGTATTAATAGGGGTCTATAGATTTATTCCGAATACAAATCCACGTTTGAAATTAATGAGTGTTTGGCCGGGTGCATTGTTTTCGACGTTGGGCTGGCTGGCAGTTACGTTCGCTTTCTCTTTTTATATAAATAATTTTGCGAATTATTCCGCTACATATGGTAGTATTGGTGGCGTTATTATTTTAATGCTTTGGCTATATTTCACGGGGATTATTGTAATTTCTGGTGGCGTTTTAAATGCGACGATGCAGAAAAAAGCATTGCAAAAAGAACTTGTGATGCAGGAGACTTTAACAAATAGTTAGGAATATTAAAAAGGACAGCCTCGAGATCACGTTTTGTGATACGAGGCTGTTTGTTTTATACGTTTTTATTCAGCATACGTAAGCCGTTTAAAATAACTAAAATGGTGCTTCCTTCATGACCGATTACACCTAGTGGTAAATCGACGACTTGTAAAAAGTTTGAGGCAATTAATAAAACGATAACGCCGATTGAGAAGAAGATGTTTTGTTTAACGATGCGTTGCATTTTACGTGATAAACGTACGGCATAGGCAATTTTTGATAAGTCATTTTTCATTAAAACGACATCGGCTGTTTCTAAAGCAACATCTGTTCCTTCTCCCATAGCAATTCCAGTAGTGGCAGTTGCTAATGCGGGTGCATCATTAATGCCGTCACCGACCATCCCCACAAATTTATGTTCAGAAAGAAGTCGTTTCATCTCAGTCACTTTTGTTTCGGGGAGGCATTCTGCGACGTATTCTGTCACACCTGCTTCCTTGGCAATTACCTTTGCTGTCTTTTCATTGTCGCCCGTCAGCATGACAACATTAATACCTAGTTCTTTTAGTAATGAAACTGCTTTTTTTGCTTCGTTTCGCACGGTATCCTTTAAGGCTGCCAATGCAACGATGCCATCCTTGTCACGAATGAAAATAACCGTTTTTCCTTCTGAAGCGAGTTTTTCTGCTACGCCATTTGCAAATTCATTTGCCTCATCTGTACCAACAAAATCAGGTTTACCAACAAGGTACTCGACCTCATTAACGTAACCTTTAATACCCCAACCTGGGATATCTTTAATAGTGGTCTGAGGAAATTGTGTGATCCCTTCTTTTCTTGCGAATAAAGTAATTGCTTGAGCAAGTGGGTGGTTCGATTGAGCTTCAATTCCCGCAAGGATGGCCATTGCGTTTTTGCGGTCTAATCCTTCGCGAACAATGAAATCAGTAACGGTTGGTTTACCTTGTGTTAAAGTACCTGTTTTATCTACTGCAAGTGCACGCAATGCACCTAGATGCTCTAAGTGTAAGCCTCCTTTGAATAACACACCATTTTTTGCACCATTTGAAATGGCAGCAAGTGTCGCTGGCATAATAGATGCAACAAGTGCGCACGGAGAAGCAACTACTAGGAGTACCATTGCTCGGTAGAATGTTGTCGTCCAGTCCCAACCTAGTACAAAGTGAGGTAGAAACATCATGAGGGCAACGGCAAGTAACACGAATTTCACATACGTACCTTCGAATTTTTCTATAAACTGTTGTGATGGAGATTTTTCACTCTGAGCATTTTGTACAAGTTGGATAATTTTTTGGAATAGTGTTTCAGAATTTGGTTTTGTCATTTCCATCGTAATGGCACCATTTAAGTTCACTGTTCCTGCAAATAACTCGTCGCCTTCCTGTTTTGCTACTGGAAGTGGTTCGCCGCTAATAGCAGATTCATCGATAGAAGACTGCCCTTTAAAGATTACACCGTCTGCTGGTACACGTTCACCTGGCTTAATAAGTAGATGATCACCAATTTGTAGAGTTGATACAGCAACTTTCATTGGTTCAAAACCACCACGAACAAGCCAAGCCTCTTCAGGTTGTAAATTCATGAGTGCAGAAATTTCACGGTGACTTTTGTTCATTGCGTATGTTTCGAGAGCGCCACTCACAGCGAAGATGAAAATAAGAATAGCACCCTCCGTCCAATAACCGATAGCTGCTGAACCAATCGCGGCTAATACCATCAATAGTTCAACGTTAAGCGCCTTATTCTCAATGGTTTCTTCAATACCTTCTTTTGCTTTAGCAAATCCACCGACGCAAAATGCAATAATATATAAAAGAATAGAAGCTGTTGTTTGCCCGCTAGTATCTAATCGCCATGCAAGCAAAATAAACAAACCTGCTATAAGGGCGGCGATTAATTCAGCGTGTTCTTTTGTTTTCTCAATTAAACTAATATTTTCTCGATTAGTGTGTTTCACTTTTATCCCTCCTGATAATGAAAATCAATATCAAAGTCTATGTAAATCAATGATTATAAACTTTTTCTAATTGAAAATAGATTTCAGTTAACATCTTTCTAATTTAGAATTATTATAACAAAAGAATTTGAAAAAAGAAAGTGAGAAATTAGAAGGGATTTTAACTCTTTCAGCAGTCCTAAGCACGAAGCTGATTTTGAACGCATTGTTTATCGGTAGCGAAAGCAAAGCGGCAGTTACAATTATGCTGATGCATAATTAATAGAAAGTGGAATAAAAGTGGCATTAGATTGAGTTTGGGGTGATTGTGAGGCTTTTTGAAATGTTTTTGAACAAGTGAAAAGCACAGATATTCATAGGAATATTCTGTGCTTTTCAAATTTGTGTAGTAAAAATGACTTAATTTCAGAAAGAAATTGCTTCTTTATTAGAATACTCGTTCTGCGTGAAGAGCAAGTTTTTCTAGAGATGATTTATCTACATCTGCGTGTAGTGAGTTACCGTGAGAGTCCATTGTTACAACAGCTGTGAACTTCTCAACGTTTAAGTGCCACATCGCTTCAGGAATACCGAATTCCATTAGGTCAACACCATCAACACCTTTAATGCAGTCTGCGTAGTATTGTGCAGCACCACCGATTGCATTTAAGTAAACGCCACCGTGTTCTTCTAATGCAGCAAGTGTTTTTGGTCCCATACCGCCTTTACCGATTACAGCGCGGATACCGAATTTTTTCATGATGTCACCTTGGTATGGCTCCTCACGAATAGAAGTAGTTGGACCAGCTGCTTTTACTGTCCAGTTACCTTCTCCGTCTTTTGCCATTACAGGGCCACAGTGATAAATAACTTGTCCATTAAGATCAACTGGAGCATCGTGGCTCATTAAATGATGGTGAATTGCGTCACGGCCAGTATACATACGACCAGTAATTGATACAACATCACCAACTTTTAGAGAGCGAATTTGTTCTTCAGAAATAGGAGCAGTAAGTTCCACTACGTTTGTAGTATCTTCTGTTGTTGCTGCAACTTCATCTTCTTTAAATGTAATTTTTTCGCCTTCTTGATAATGCCAGTTAATAATTTCGCCAGTTTGAGGATTGATGTCCACAGCCATACGACGGTATGCCCAGCAGTTATAAGCTACTGATACGTAGAATGAAGCAGGGATACGGTGCATAACACCAATTTTACAACCAAGTAATGTTGCTTCACCACCGAAGCCCATTGTACCGATTCCAAATGTATTTGCAGTTTTCACTACATAGTCTTCTAATTTTGCAAGATCAGCATTTGGATTTGTATCTTCCACATGACGGAATAATTGTTCTTTCGCTAAGTCGTAACCAGAAGAGCGATCGCCACCGATACCTACACCGATGAAACCAGCTGAACAGCCTTGACCTTGAGCTTGGTATACTGAGTGAAGGATACATTTACGGATACCATCTAAATCACGACCAGCGCGGCCAAGACCTTCAATCTCACAAGGTAGACTATACTGAATGTTTTTATTTTCACAGCCGCCACCTTTAAGGATTAATTTAATTGTAATATAGTCTTTTTCCCATTGTTCGAATTTCATAACAGGTAGACCGTCACCTAGGTTATTACCGCTGTTAGCACCTGTTAATGAATCAACCGCATTTGGACGTAATTTTGCATCTGCAGAAGTATCGACAATAGCTTTTTTAATAGCTGCTTTAATTTCTAATTGGTTTACACCAACAGGAGTATAAATTTTGAATGTTGGTAGACCAGTATCTTGACAGATTGGTGATACATTATCTTCTGCCATAATAATATTATTTGAGATTGTGTCTAAGCTCATTGCCGCGCGAGTACCTGAATTCTCAGCTTCTTTAGCTTTCTTAATAGCACGACGTACGTCTTTTGGTAGATTTGTAGACGTTTCAGTAATTAAATCATAAAGACTTTTCTCCAAAGTTTGGATATTCATTTAGTATTGCCCCCCATAAAAATTTGATTATTTCCACGTAATATTATACTCTTTTCAACTAATGAAAAAAAGAGTTCAACTCATTGTGGTAGGAATTAAAGGCCTATTCTCAAAAAGAGGAAATTTATTTGTTAAATTATGTTAATCAATTTATTGTTAAGGTTGTAATAAGATAATTGCAGCCGGGTAATAAATAATACCTTTAAACGACTATAGTAGGAATCGAAGACGTTTTCTCGAGAAGCACTTGATTTATGCACTTATTTGATTATACCTACCGGTGAACAGAAGTTTTTTGCCTAATTCATAAGCTGTAGTTTCATCATAATTAAGATTGTTAAAACGGAACATTTGTTCTATAATTAATTTAAATTTACTTTAGGAGGTAATAGAATGAAGTTACATAATTTACCTGAAGCGTTTGAACAAAATAGGACTGTAATAGAGGATACGATACAGCCGACTGTATTGATTGAAACGGAAGTACGAAAAACTTCTTTATTTGAAAGTAAGTTTGCTGGTGATCCGTATTTTCCACTGTCAATGGAGTATCCGAAAAGTCCAGAAGGGCAACCATTAAAATTACTAGCTCAAATTAATTTTGCAGATGTTCCGAAGCATTTACCAAACTTCCCTAAAGAGGGAATCTTGCAGTTTTATATTGATGGCTACGATGATGTACTAGGGATGGATTTTGACAATGGTCAAAATCATGAGGGCTTCCGCGTTGTTTTCCACGAACATATTGTTAATGATGAGTCACAGTTAGTACAAGACTTCTCGTTTGTTGAAGCGAACGAAGAAGAATTATACTTTCCTGTGGAAAAGGAAATGGCATTGTCCTTTGGAACAGGCTATGAACCATTATCAGCAAATGACTTTAGAAGTGAAAAAACATATGCGAAAATCCTTGCTACTATAGAAGACGATGATCAATTAGTAGACTCATTTTATGAAACATTAAATAGTACAGGTCATAAAATCGGAGGATACCCATTCTTTACCCAAGAAGATCCAAGAGCTTATGGTGACTATACAGATTCAACAATTTTGTTGCTTCAAATTGACAGTGTAGGTGATCATATTCTGTGGGGGGATGTCGGAGTCGGCAACTTTTTCATCACAGAGGATGAGCTAAAACGTAAAGATTTTAGTAAAGTTCTATATAATTGGGATTGTTATTAATTTAAATAAAAAGCAAGTGGATGCGTTTCCACTTGCTTTTTATCTTCATTTTATTCTAGGTAGTGAGATGGATGTTGATAGGATCCTTTTTATAACCTACTGAAATAGAAGAACTCAGAATAAGAACGCCACGTCCTGTGGCAACGATTGAGTGACCAATATGGCCTAAAGTCTCCGGACGTAATGTTTATCTGTAGCGAAAGCAAAGCGGCAGCTACAATTCAGCCAAGGAGAAATTAATTAGTATTTATTGTTCACGAGCATTAAATTGCTCCATTTTGTCCTCTAAATCATCCATCATTTGAATTAAACGATCAATATCCTCTAATTCAGTTGTTTCAGGATCTATAGCATCTAAAACTTCTAAAAACATTTCAAGACGCTCTTTTAAGTAATTCATTTGTTGTTTTTTATCAGTGATTGGATTTGACATACATACACCTCATTTCGTCCCCTCCATCTTAGCTGATTTGGGACTAAAATTCAATGTTTAGGTAAACACCTAGGACTTAGCGATTATTTTAAAAAAATAATAGACAGAATATTTACAATATTGAAGGCGTGTGTTAAATTAATATTAAGAAAAAGCAAAGGAGCTGATTTAAAAAATCTAAAAAGACTCTAACTCGAAAAGGAGGGAGTTTAAACAAGTACTCGGCCAATATAAAAGCCGAAATTCGTGTTTATACAATTAAATGGAGATAAGTGTTAGTTAGGCCTTAGCGTAAAATCACATGTGGTGAGCGCTAAGGCTTTTTGGTATGCTGTTCTTTGGAAGAATGATTGGATGTTGGAGGAAAAGATGACGTACTTCTCAGATTACAGCAAAAAAAGATTTGCCATTCTAGTGTTGATTGTATCTATTTCAGGCTTTTCACAAGGGATGCTTTTACCGCTAATTTCAATTATTTTCGAACGTGATGGGGTATCCTCCGCGTTGAACGGATTGAATGCAACAGGTCTATACATAGGAACTTTATTAATCTCACCATTTATCGAGCAGCCATTACGAAAATGGGGCTATAAACCGATTATATTAATTGGCGGTGCATTTGTGTTTGTTTCACTGCTAATATTTCCTTTATGGAAAAGCGTGACTTTTTGGTTTGTACTGCGCTTACTCATTGGAGTAGGAGACCATGCATTACACTTTGCGACACAAACGTGGATTACAAGCACCACAGATCATAAAAGCTTAGGAAAGGGTATGGCCATTTACGGCCTGTCCTTTAGTACAGGCTTCGCAGTTGGACCTTTAATGGTGAAACTTATACAAGTTGCAGAAGCATTACCGTTTATTGTGTCCTCTGCTTTGTGTTTATTTGCATGGGCTTTTGTATTCCTTTTACAAAATGAAAAACCAGAGCGTTTAACGGGAGACTTACATGCAAGAGGCTGGCATCGTTATAAAATAGCCATTGCATTTGGATGGATTGCATTTTTAGGGCCATTCGCTTATGGATTTTTAGAATCTGCTTTAAATGCTTTGTTCCCGGTTTATGCTTTACGTAAAGATTTTGACGTGAATATGATTCCTATTATGTTATCAGTCTTTACATTTGGCGGAATATTAACGCAGGTGCCGCTTGGTGCAGTAGCGGATAAAATAGGACGACGTTATGTCCTGATGATTGGCTCATTTGGAGGGGCTATTATTTTTGGGGTTGCCAGTTTTTTAGAGCATTCTCAAATGGCAGTAGCCGTAGCATTCTTCTTTACAGGTACATTAGTCGGTTCGATGTTTTCATTAGGTATTACCTATATGGCAGATTTAACACCAAAAGAGCTACTGCCAACAGGAAATCTGCTTTGTGGCATTGCCCTTAGTATCGGTAGCTTAACAGGGCCATTTTTAGGGGGCATTTATTTAGAATATGTAAATTACAGCTTCCTTTTATTAGTAGCGATGCTTTTGCTAATGATAGCTATTGTTTTGTTAGTATTTGGACGAAATAAAAATAAGCGAATGGTCTCGATGTAATATCTTTTGGAAATCATCCTTGAAGCGGAAAGAAGAGAGTCGGTTAAAAAGTTCGGGTAGAGGAAGTAAAAGCTCGAGTAAATTGCTAGCTTGTAAGCTTTTACGCTATGTATAATTTTGGGCAAAATAAAAGAGCGGGGCTCATCTTCCCGCTCATAAAACAAAAAACGCCCAGCAAATCCGTGCTGTTATGGCGTTCTTTGCGTGACAAGGATGTTCCGTCCAAGTCACATAGGTTTGGCACCTAGAATGATATTATACAGACAAGCAAACATAAAATCAAATAAAATTTGCAGACAAGTAATATTTGGACTTTGTATTTTTATCTCTATATAATAGAAGAACACTAGCTAAGATGACTAATTATATGAGGAGATTAAATTATGACTGGATATAAAAAAATATCAATTCACCGTGCATTAACAGAATTAAAGATGCTAAATCATCGCATCGAAGCAGCAACGAATGAGGTTAGTTCAGTGTTAGCTAATCGTAAAAGCAATAGCAAAATTAATGGTGTAGAGATTCAAGAATATGAAAAGCAAATGCAAGCCTCATACGATAAAGTAGTTAGCTTAATTTACTATCGCAACCGAATTAAGGCATTAGTTGTAGAGTCCAATGCTATAACAAAAGTAATAGTAGGAAAAGAAGGAATGACTGTAGCGGAAGCAATTGAACGGAAACAGTCCATTCAATATGAAAAGGAACTGTTAGAAGTCATGGAACAGCAATATCGTTCAGCGATAAATATGGTTGCTAAAGAAAATGATGCGTTGCCAGCGAAGCTAGAAACGTATTTAGTTAATATATTAGGGAATAAAGATAAACAATCTCCTGAGGAAGTTAAATTACATACGGACACATTTATGAAAAGAAACGAGTTCGAATTAATAGATCCGATGAATATTAAAAAGAAAATGGAAGCATTAAATAGTCGAATTGAAGAATTCGAATCAGAGGTCGACGCTGTATTATCGGAATCAAACGCAACGACATTTATTGAAGTGCAAGCCTAACTAAATTTGCATGGCCTAGCGAAAATGGAAAACGAAAAGTCGCTCGCGCTTCAAGACATGTGTGCGAGTTAAAACCTGAAACATGTCTTACTCAAAGGATACTTTAATTAATCTGAGTTGAAAGCTCAAAGGTTAAAGGTAAAAGTCCAAAGTTTACGTGTCAAAGTTCTTTCGTATTAAAGCTAAAAACTTAAAGTATAAAAATCTTTTAAATCCTGGGCAACTGGTTAAGGTGTCGATTTTTCTGGACCATCCATCATCCACCAGGCAGCTGGAGCTGTGCAATACATAGAAAAATAAACAATGTGGGCGTCTCTTATTTTAGGGGACGCCTGTTTTGTTTCTAGAGGGACTCAGGGGTTTACATATGAAATGAATGGGGAAATTAAAACGATTAAAAAAAGACGCCTAGAGTATTCTCAAGACGTCCTTCTTCATTATTATTTATTCTTCAACACGAGCTTTGCAACACATTCTACCTGTGCCGTCTGTGCAAACATATCCACTGGCTGAATGTACTCTACATCATAAAACTTCGATAATTCATTTAAATCCTTCGCTAATGTTGAAGGATTACAAGACGTATAGACAAAGCGCTTCGGTTTTAGCTTCAACACCGTGCGGATAAAATCTGGTGCTAGACCTGTACGTGGTGGATCAACTGTAATAACATCTGGTGTAAATCCTTCTTTGCGCCATTTTGCTAAAACACTTTCTGCTGTGCCGACTGCGTATTTTGTATGCTTGAAGCCATGGTTTCGGGCATTTTTACGTGCATCCTGAATGCTTTCTGGAATAACATCCATCCCACGAACTTCTTTCGCTTTGTCAGCTAGCCATAAACCGATTGTTCCAACACCGCAGTAAGCATCTACAACTGTTTCTTTGCCTGTTAATGCTGCTGCTTTTTTGATTTCATCATAGAGATGAACAGTTTGTGTTGGATTCAATTGGAAAAAGGCACGAGCTGATAAATCAAAGGCTAATTCACCAAGCTCCTCGTGAATCGTTTCCTTACCATCGAGGACAATCGTTTCGTCGCCAAAAATTAATGATGTTTTCTCACGATTAATATTTTGAGCGATCGATACGATGCTTGGGTCGATTTTTTTTATACGTGCAATGAGCTCGGCTTGATGTGGAATTTCCTTACGTGTTGTGACAAGCACGACTTGCGTTTCACCCGTACGAATCCCTGTACGTACAACAATTGTACGCACTAAGCCATCAAGCGTACGACCATCGTAAATAGTAATATTCAGTTTTTGTAAAATTTTCCGTGTTGCCACCGTGATTTTTGATGTAATCGGATGTTGCACTAGGCAATCATTGATGTTCAGTAACTTGTTGCTACCTTCTGCAAATAGCCCTGCATAGACACGTTTACCCTCTTTACGTACTTGATATTGACTTTTGTTTCGATAATTCCATGGATTATCCATCCCTAGAGTTTTACGAACTTCAACTGAAGTTGCTAATGGTTTAGCATAACGTTCTAATGCTTGAACGACGATATCACGTTTTTCAATTAGCTGTTTTTCATATGTCATATGTTGAAGCTGACAGCCGCCACATTCGTTGTAAACTGGGCATGGTGCTTCTTGGCGATGTTTTGAAGCTTTGCGAATCGTTACTACTTCTGCTTCTGCAAAATTTCGCTGTGTTTTAGTCACTTGTGCTGTAATTTCTTCACCAGGAATGGCACCCTTTACAAATACGACATTACGCTTATAAAAGCCTACGCCTTCACCATTAATACCTAGTCTTTTTATTATTAGAGGAAATTTTTGTCCTACTTCCATTGTTGTTTGTTGCGTCAAGCGTTCCACGTCCCTGTTCTTTTAATATCATCTCCCCATTATAACTAAGGAGTAGACGATTGCAAAGCGACAGGGAAATCTTCATGTTCTAAAACTAAATCGTTAAGGGATAAAAATGTATAGCCTTGTTTTTTCGCATCGGCAATAAACCTAGGAAGAGCTTCAGCGTTATCCTGCGCAACAGTATGCATTAATATTACTGCACCAGGATGAAGCTGTTCCATTAATGCATTATACGCATAATCTGCGCCACGTCGTACATCCCGTTCCCAATCTTTAAAGGCAACAGACCAGAAAATATGACGATAACCTTCAGCATTTCCTACTTCTAATAATTTCGCATTAAATGTACCTTCAGGCGGGCGAGCATATGTTGTACGTTCAATACCTGTCAATTCACGTAGTTTATCGTCAAGCTTTTTCCATTCTTTGCGCATACCATCGGGCGTTAGTCTCGCCATATTTGGGTGCCCATATGAATGGTTGCCGATCATATGACCATCTTTAACCATGCGTTTTACTAAATCAGGGGCACTTTCTAAATAATGACCAGTTAAAAAGAAGGTAGCTGGTGCGTTTTCTTTCTTTAACGTATCCAAAATGCTTTCCGTAAACCCATTTTCATATCCGTTATCAAAAGTTAAATAAGCAACTTTATTATCAGGCTTTCCTTTATAAATGGCGTCATATTTCTCAACTATCTGATCAAGCTGTGCTCCAGCCTCTGCTTGTTCACCGTTCTTCGCTCGCTTAAAGCCCCAATTGTATTCATCAGATCCAGAGGCCGAAAATGGATTAAAGCTAATTGCCGCGGCAATAATAAAAGTAGCAATTACCGATCCCACTATATGCTGTTTCCACATAAAAACGCATCCTTTCTTTTTTTTAGAATGTGTTATTTGTAAAAAAATTATCCTACTTGATTTCATTAAAAAAAGTCCCTTTTAAATGGAGAAATTTAACTTTTTTCAGCAAATGTTTTTTGTACCGAAAGCGTAGCGACAGGTACAGAAGTCTCCCACTTTTATAGACAGTGAGATGAATGCAGATTTAAGCTGCTTTTCCGCGGGTGTCCAAACATTCGTGGAAGAGAAATGAATACCCGCGAGAAGCGAGGCGAATACCCGCGGAAGCGGAGAGAATACCCGCGGAAGAGAAGAGAATACCCGCGAAAGGAGAGAATACCCGCGGAAGAGGAGAGAATACCCGCGGAAGAGAAGTGAATACCCGCGGAAGAGAAGCGAATACCCGCGAAAGGAGAGAATACCCGCGGAAGAGAAGCGAATACCCGCGGAAGAGGAGAGAATACCCGCGGAAGAGAAGCGAATACCCGCGGAAGAGGAGAGAATACCCGCGAAAGGAGAGAATACCCGCGAAAGGAGAGAATACCCGCGGAAGAGGAGAGAATACCCGCGGAAGAGAAGAGGATACCCGAAGAAAAGAAGTAAATCCCGCGAATCGAACGCAAACCGCAAACCGAGAAAATACCTCAAAAGCAATACTTACGAAAAATGTTATAATGGTTATAGTGAGGTGTTACGAATGCGTGTTATTACGAAGATTGCACGTCAAAAAAACAATCCAGAACGTTATAATATATATTTGAACGAAGAATATGCTTTTCCTGTAGATGAGGCAATTCTCATTCAATTTGGGTTAACAAAGGGCAAAGTGCTTGAGGAATTTGATATTCAGGAAATTGCCTACGAGGATGAGATTCGAAAAGCTTTTAATAAAGGGTTAAATTTTTTATCTTATCAAATGCGCAGTGAGCATGAGGTTAAGAAAAAGCTGCTCTCGTTAGAATTTGGGGAAGCGGTTATTTTAGAGGCTATACAAAAGCTTAAATCGTATGGCTTTTTAAATGATGAAACTTACTCCAAGGCGTTGCTTGATACGAAAAAGGCTACGATGAAAAAGGGACCCAAAGCAATTAGGCAGGACCTTATGAAAAAAGGGATTGATAAAAGCTTACAGGATGAGGTATTGGCTACATATAGTCATGGGGAGCAGGTAAAGCTTGCGACGCAATTGGCTGAAAAGGTCATTCGATCGGAAAAAAAGAAAACGCCAACTCAAATAAAAGCTAAAATTCAAGATTTTTTAATGAGAAAAGGTTATTCTTTTAGTGTTGTTGATGAGGTGCTTAGTCAAATAGAGATTGAGCAAGAGGAAGATGAATGGCAACAGCTACTTGATGTACAAGGCGAAAAAGTTTGGAAAAAGTATTCATCAAAGTATACTGGTTTTGAATTGAAAATGAAAATAAAGCAGGCGCTCTATCAAAAGGGGTTTCCTATAGAAGTTATAGATCGTTTTATAGAAGAGAAGGAGAATGAGGAATGAACGAAAAAAATTATGCTGCGATGTCAGAGCATGAACTACGTGAAGAAATAGCTAGAATAAAGGAAAAAGCACGTAAGGCGGAACAGCTAGGCATCATTAATGAATTCGCTGTATACGAGCGCAAGGCTTTAATGGCTGCAGCTTATTTAGTGGATTTAGATACAATAATTCCTGGAGAAATGTATCGTATTGACGGTTCTGAAAATGAATTTTTCCAAGTGGATTATTTAAAAGGACGTTTCGCATGGGGCCATCGCTTAGGGGGCGAAAAATACCAAGAGGCTTTACCTGTTTCAATGCTATCTCCTGTAAAGGTGGGCAAATAAATGGATGAAAAAATTGAAAAGCTAACAGCTGAGTTACTTGCAAAAAATCCGGAAATGTCAGTAGGTCGTGCACGAGTATGGATTGAGCTTTTATGGAGTGATTTCGAATCGACTTCTGCGAAAGCTGGTTACGCTTATCGTGGTACGGAATACACTGAAAATTTGGTGCGTCAATTAATTGCCAGCTATGGTGATAAACTGCATGCATTTGCGGGACGTAACCCCAAATACGCACATTTACTTGATGCTAGTGATGATATGGTACAATAACAAAACCCTGGCCAAATTTGGCCAGGGTTTACTGATGTTTAATTACTTGCGCCAACTTGTAATTTTTTCTGGAGTTTATCTTCTGTAAAAATCCAGCCTGTGTATGAAGTGATAATCTCATTGTCCTCGTTTAAATGAGCGACAGCCACGAAAGGATAGCGATTATCACTACGGTAACGCAGATCAATTAATCTTACTTCTGTTAAGCCATTTTCGAGTTCAGAAATTTCCCAACGATACAATGGTGAGAATGACACGAATGCAGCGAGATTGGGATCTTTCAATGCTATTTCAATAAGAGGCGTTTTCGGCAAAGGTTTTATTTCGAATTTATCGTAAATATTAACAGCTCGCCCATAAGCACGGCCAACATAATAATGCGTTTTGGATTTTGCTGCAATACGCCAGTGGAAGAACCGCATTGTAGGGGCTACAATAACATACTCTTCATCCTGAATCGTATTATGTACAGCTTTCTTTACAGCCTTTTGGACCGCAAATCGTAAAATGTAGTAAACGATAATTATGAGATACATGATACTAAATGTCCAAACAGGATTAACACCAAATGCCCAAAGCAAAATGCCGATGCAATGTAGTGTGAAAATAATAGGATCAAATGTATTAATGACACCAAGTGCAACCCATCTTCTAGAAAACGGTCGAAGTGCTTGTGTACCATAAGCGTTGAAAATATCAACAAAGACGTGAAGTGCTACAGCTAAAAATGTCCAAAGCCATAAATGAAACACATTTGCGTCTTGAATAATAAGTGCTAAAACCGCTGTAATTAAGATCGGCCAAATAGCTACTGCTGGAAGTGAATGTGTAATTCCACGATGATGTCGAATATAAATTGCGTTGTTGCGCAGCTTTAAAACTGTATCGACATCAGGTGCCTGTGAGCCAATAATTGTACCTGCCATTACTGCGGTAAAGGTCATTGAATGACTTGCTACAACGGGATCAGCTAATGCAAGACCACCGAGGGCTATACCCATAACGAAATGTGTACCTGAATCCAAAAATATCCACTCCTTGTATGCATCTAAATAGAGTACAATTTGCATACATGTATATTTCAATAATCCGTAATACTTGATATTTCTCTATTAAGACTGTTGTGCTAAAATCTTGAAGCTAGAAAATAATGGCGCTTTTTGTCGTTTTAGACAGATGATCTTTTCTTAATTGTATACTCTTTTTATCATAAATAAAATCGTAAAAACACTGGAGGTCACTGTGAATTATCCATATGTAACAGAATTTCGACAATCTTTAGTCGAATGGTTTAATGTTGAGAAACGTGATTTACCTTGGAGGCATACGACGGACCCTTATAAAATTTGGGTATCAGAAGTGATGCTACAGCAAACACGTGTCGACACAGTTATTCCTTATTACAATCGTTTTATGGAAAGTTTTCCAACATTAGAATTACTCGCGGAAGCTCCACAAGAATACTTATTAAAGCATTGGGAAGGCCTCGGCTATTATTCCCGTGCACGCAACTTACAAGCGGGTGTTCGCGAGGTATTAGAAAACTACGGTGGGGTAGTACCTGATAATCGCCATGAGATTTCAAAATTAAAAGGCGTAGGTCCGTATACTGCTGGAGCTATATTAAGTATTGCCTATAATAAGCCCGAACATGCAGTGGACGGCAATGTTATGCGTGTTTTAAGTCGAGTGCTTACTATTCATGATGATATCGCTATTCCAAAGACTAAAAAGATTTTTGAAGAGGCTGTTGAAGAGCTAATTGATCCTGAAAATGCGTCGTCCTTCAATCAAGGCCTAATGGAGCTAGGTGCACTTATTTGTACGCCAACTTCACCAAAGTGTTTATTATGTCCGGTTCGGGAATACTGTACCGCTTTTAATGAAGGCGAGCCTGAAAAATTACCTATCAAATCTAAAAAAGTGAAGATGAAGCATCTCACATACGATGTGCTTGTATGCCAAGATGACAAAGGGCGAATTTTATTAGAGCAGCGTCCAGCAGAGGGTTTACTAGCTAATCTATGGCAGTTCCCAATGCTTGAGCACGGTAAAGATTCAATAGATTCTTTTATTAATGATTATGCTATGAATGTTCAATCGCAACAGGATTTGCTAACATTTAAACATGTTTTTTCACATTTAACATGGCATATAAATAGCTATTTTATGAAATGTAATTCAGCAGAAAAGGGCGAATGGCTGACTCCTGAACAAATAGAATTGTTACCAATGTCCGTTCCAATGCTGAAAATTTGGCAGGAAATAAAGGATTAATCTAGAAAATTATTTATATAAAATTTTTAGGCATAAAAGCATTCACCTCGGTACACAATAATGAGCGTGGAGGTGAATGAAAATGAAAAAGCAAAACAACCAGAATTTCCAACCGAATAAAAACATGCAACGTCAAAGTCAAGAATTTGGTTATGAAACAGACGTTAATGAAGTGCAAAAGCAAAATGCTAAAGCTGAGCAGAAAAAATCTCAAGCTTCAGGTAACTTCAATAAAACTAACCAAGATCTTGGTGAATAACACTTTGTAATTGCATAATTGCATTTACCTCTGAGGAGCTGTCTACAATCGAAAAGATTAAAAAGGGCAGCTCCTTTTGAATTTTTATATAGCAAGATAAGAAAATGGTTTAAGTGATAGGGAACTGCTCGGGTAGCTGATTAAACCATGCTCCGATACATGAATTTAAACAAAAAATTCCAATTGGGTTAGTGTTATGATAAAATTTGCTTTTAGTTAACGAAATTTTGTACAAATTTAAAAGAGCGCAGGGAAATTTGTGGTTTTCTAACTACACCTTTCGCCTACACATTGCTATAATATACTAGAGACTGCTAGATTAAGGTAGCATAGACGAAAAGGTGGGCTTCAAAGATGGCAATACCGGTAGAAGGAGAAACGATACAAATACATAGTTATAAACACAATGGCCGTATCCACCGTGTTTGGCAAGAAACAACGGTTTTAAAAGGAACAAAAAATATCATTATCGGTGCGAATGAGCGGACACTTGTGACAGAATCCGATGGTCGAACGTGGCTAACGAGAGAGCCTTCTATTTGTTATTTCCATGCGGAGTACTGGTTTAATATCATTTGCATGCTACGTGAAGATGGTGTGTATTATTATTGTAATCTAAGCTCACCATTTGTTTTCGATAATAATGCCATTAAATATATTGACTATGATTTAGATATTAAAGTTTTCCCCGATATGTCTTATTCACTCTTAGATGAGGATGAATATGAGCTGCATCGTAAGGAAATGTCTTATCCAGATGTCATAGATAAAATTTTAAAGCGCAATGTCGATAAATTAATTAGCTGGATTCAACAAAAAAGAGGCCCCTTTGCACCTGATTTTATCGATGCCTGGACAAGTCGATATAAGTTTCAGCTCGATATGCAAGCAGATGATTATTAGTTGCACCTATTAGTTTTACTAATAGGTTTTTTTTATTGGGAAATAAGTATTAAAGGAAAAAATGTAAAAAGGAATGTTACAAAAGTTGATTGCAAAATAGTTCGTGACAAAGCTAAATTAACTGTATTTAAAACAAAATATTGCTATAATACGTTTGGGCATTCATTTTGTGGATGTCTGTTTCTTTTTATGTACGAAGTGATACAAGGAGTTCTCCTTGCATTTGCTAAACATGGTTTTTGATAAGGATGTGATAATAAATTGGGTAGTATAAAACGTTATATGAGATTTGTAAAACCATATACATGGGAAATAATTTTAACGATTTTAATTGGTATAGTGAAGTTTGCGATTCCGTTATTTATTCCATTACTCATAAAAATTGTGTTAGATGATATTATTGCTGGAGATCATTTAACGGATGCAGAAAAGACAAAAGAATTGTTTTATTGGTTAGGTGGCACGATCATTGTATTCTTTATTATTCGACCACCGATTGAGTATTACCGTCAATATTTTGCTCAAAATGTCAGTAACAAAGTGCTTTTCGATATTCGAAAACAAATATATGCACATTTGCAGCGACTAAGTTTAAGATATTATGCCAATACAAGAGCTGGCGATGTGATTTCAAGAGTGATTAATGATGTGGAACAAACAAAAAACTTTATTATGACAGGCCTGATGAACGTTTGGCTGGACCTTGCGACAATTGTTATTGCAATCGGTATTATGTTTGCTATGGATGTTAAGCTAACGCTAGTAGCATTGATTGCTTTCCCATTCTATGCGTTTAGCGTAAAGTTCTTCTTTGGCAAGCTTCGGTCTTTAACACGTAAACGGTCACAAGCACTAGCTGGGGTGCAAAGTTACTTACATGAACGTGTAGCTGGAATGAGTATTATTAAAAGCTTCACGCTAGAAAAACATGAGCAAAAGTTATTCGATGAAGCAAATGGAGAATTTTTAGAGAAAGCGCTGGATCACACGAGATGGAATGCTAAATCGTTTGCAGTGGTGAATACAATCACGGATGTAGCACCACTCCTAGTCATCGCTTATGCAGGCTATCAGGTTATTAATGGACCTCTTTCAATTGGGACGATGGTTGCCTTTATTGCTTATATCGAACGACTTTATGGTCCACTTCGTCGCCTTGTAAGTTCATCAACAATGTTAACACAGTCCATTGCATCAATGGATCGAATGTTTGAATTAATAGATGAACCTTATGAGATAAAAAACAAGGCCAATGCGTTAGAGCTACCTCGGATAAAAGGTGAAGTTCGTTTTGACAATGTGAACTTTCAATATGAAGAAGAGGGCTCACAAATTTTAAACAATATTAATTTTACAATTAATCCTGGAGAGACAGTTGCGTTTGTAGGAATGAGTGGTGGAGGCAAATCAACTATCATTAGTTTAATTCCTCGTTTTTATGACACAACGAGTGGCACCGTATGTATTGATGATTATGATGTGCGTGATGTATCTCTACATTCATTACGCTCACAAATTGGAATAGTCCTACAAGATAATATTTTGTTTAGTGATTCCGTAAAAGAAAATATTTTAATGGGCAAGCCAGATGCTTCTGATGAAGAGGTTATTGCTGCGGCAAAAGCAGCGAATGCACATGATTTTATTATGAGCTTACCAGATGGTTATGACACAAAGGTTGGGGAACGCGGAGTGAAGTTATCAGGTGGACAAAAGCAGCGGGTAGCGATCGCTCGTGTGTTTTTAAAAAATCCTCCTATTTTAATACTAGATGAAGCAACCTCTGCATTGGATTTAGAAAGTGAGGCACTTATTCAAGAATCATTGGATGTACTTGCACATGAACGTACGACAATAATAATTGCTCACCGACTTTCTACGATTACACATGCAGATAAAATCTTTGTTATAGATCATGGACAATTAATTGAAAGTGGTACGCACGAGCAATTAATGCAAAAAGAGGGCACCTACTTTAGTTTATTCCAGGTACAGCATTTAGATTGATACATCATCATAATGTGTGGTTGATTTCCGTTCCGGCTGAGCGCTTTCCTGGAGTTACCCAGCCTCCGCTCAATTTATTCTCGTGACATACGTTTTAACAAAAGTGTCACCTCTATATTTTAGGAATGAGTCAATAATCTAAAAATAGCCTTCCGTTTAAGTATAAAAGGAAGGCTATTTTTTTGTCTTATTTATAAATTAGTATTAATTAATAAGACATTATTAATATAAAACTCGAACGATGTAGAAAATCTATGTTTATTGCAGAACAATTATGATTGAAAGAGCGATGTTTTTTGGTTAGAATTATCTGAAAATAGGGAATTGAGTGATAGTTATAGTGATTAAGTAAAAATATAGGACGATGGGAGATTGATCATGAGAAAAAAGCTGCTAGAAATAAAAGGCCTACAGACAACCTTTTTTACAGATGATGGACAAATTCCTGCCGTAGATAATATTCATTTTTCTGTTCATGAGGGAGAAATATTAGGGATAGTAGGGGAATCGGGGAGTGGAAAAAGTGTTACATCCCTGTCCATTATGGGGTTAATACCGTCACCGCCTGGAAAAATAACCGGGGGAGAAATACGGTTAGATGGCAAAGACCTCATAACATTATCTGATAAACAAATGCAGAAAGTTCGTGGGAAAGATGTGGCGATGATTTTCCAAGAACCTATGACATCCTTGAATCCTTTGTTTACAATTGGGGATCAGCTAAAAGAAGCGATTTTAATCCATAATCCAAAATGGTCGAAAAAAGAAGCCTTTGCAAGGGCAGTTGAAATTATGAAGCTTGTAGGTTTACCTCGTGCTAAGGAATTATTAAAAGATTATCCACATCAGCTATCTGGGGGAATGCGACAACGGGTCATGATTGCGATGGCGCTTGTCTGTGATCCGAAGGTGCTGATTGCTGATGAGCCGACTACTGCACTAGACGTTACGATTCAAGCTCAAATCTTGCAGCTGATGAAAGATTTAAATAAACGTTTAAATACAGCTGTTTTATTAATTACGCATGATTTAGGTGTTGTGGCAGAAACATGCGAGCGAGTGATTGTGATGTATGCAGGTCAGATAGTTGAGGAGGCGCCTATTCAGGAGATATTCGTTAATCCGAAGCATCCTTATACACAAGGACTTATTAAGTCTGTACCAGATATGCGTTATAAGAAGGACAACCTTTACTCTATACCAGGCAGTGTACCAAAACCCGGAAGTATTCAGGTAGGCTGCCGTTTTGCAGCACGTTGTGAATTTGCGATGGAACGCTGTGTACAAGAAACGCCACCTTTATATGAAGCAGGAGAGCAGCATAAATCAAGATGCTTTTTACTAGAGAAACAGGAGGTGGAGCAACATGTCGAAAACTTTATTGAAAGTTGATGGTTTAAAAAAATACTTCCCCATTCGGAAGGGGGTCCTTAATAAACAAGTTGGGGACGTAAAGGCAGTAGATGATGTTTCCTTTGAAGTTTTTGAAGGAGAAACATTAGGTATTGTAGGTGAGTCCGGGTGTGGTAAATCAACGACTGGTCGACTTTTAATGCGATTGCTTGAGCCAACTGAGGGCAAAATTGAATTTGCAGGAAAGGTGATTTCTGAATTATCCAATAATGAAATGCGCAAAGCTCGTAGAGATATTCAAATGATTTTCCAAGATCCTTATGCCTCTCTTAATCCTAGACATAATATTGGGAAGATATTGGAGGAGCCTCTTATTGTTCATGGAATGGGCAATGCAAAAGAACGGAAGAAGAAAGTGTTAGAGCTTCTCGAAATTGTTGGGTTAAATGAATATCATGTGAAACGGTATCCACACCAATTTAGTGGTGGTCAAAGGCAGCGTATCGGCATTGCCCGTGCACTGATGACGAATCCGCGCTTGATTATTGCGGACGAGCCTGTCTCTGCTCTTGATGTATCTATACAGGCTCAAGTGTTGAATTTATTGCAAAACCTACAAAAGGATTTAAAGCTAACTTATATTTTTATCTCCCATGATTTAGGGGTTGTACGCCATATTAGTAATCGTGTAGGTGTGATGTATTTAGGGAAATTAGTGGAGATGACAGCAAGCGAAGATTTATATGCTGAGCCACTTCACCCGTATACACAGGCGTTGCTATCCTCGGTACCTGTTCCAGATCCTACGTTTGAACGTGAACAGGTTGTTATTTCTGGAGATATTCCGAGTGCTTCGAATCCACCAAGTGGTTGCACTTTCCATACGAGATGTCCATTTAAAAAAGAAGAATGTTCTCAAGTAGTTCCGAAAATGCAAGAGGTGAAACCTGGTCATTATGTTGCTTGTCATCTTTACGATGCAAACCAACATTCAATGATATAAAAAAACTTAGGGGGAAATCGAATGAAGAAAAAAAAGCTTTGGACTTTGGGTGTAATGCTTATCCTTGTTCTCTCGACAATCTTAGCTGCTTGTGGCGGTTCAGATTCTAAGGATACGGGTAGTAAAGATACATCAAGTAGTGGTGACTCAACTAGCAGTAGTGAACCAAAAACATTAGTATATGGTCGTGGTGGCGATTCTACTGCACTTGATCCAGCGACAGTAACAGAAGGTGAATCGTTTAAAGTTACCGTTAATATCTATGAGACTCTAATTAACTTTGGAGAGAACGATGTAACGCTGCACCCAGGGTTAGCAAAATCTTGGGAATCTTCAGAAGATGGGTTAACGTATACTATGCAACTTGAAGAAGGGGTTAAGTTCCATGACGGTACTGACTTTAATGCTGAAGCAGTCGTGAAAAATTTTGAGCGCTGGAAAGCTGGTGGTGCTGATAAATTCCCATATTACGCTTCTCAATTTACGGTAAACGAAAAGCCAGTAATTGAGTCAATCACTGCTGATGGGGATTATAAAGTTATATTTAAACTAGCTCAGCCACAAGCACCATTCTTGAAAAACTTAGCGATGTCACCATTTGCTATTGCTTCACCAACAGCATTTGAAAAGGATGATGAGGCACTTAAAGATCATCCAGTAGGTACTGGTCCATTTAAATTTGTAGAGTGGAAACGAAATGATTCTATCACTATTGAGAAAAACCCTGATTACCGTATTGCAGATTTGCCGAAATTAGATAAAGTTATTTTCCGTTCTATTCCAGATAATTCCGCACGATTCAATGCATTAACTAACGCTGAGGTTGATGTAGTTGATGGCTTAAGTCCATCTGATAAAGCTTCAATCGAATCAAATGCAGATTTACAATTAATCGAACGTCCGTCTATGAATGTTGGTTATCTTGGATTAACAGTAACTCGTCCACCGTTCGATAATGTAAAGGTTCGTCAAGCAGTAAATCATGCAATTGATAAGCAAGCATTAGTAGATGCATTTTATGAAGGCTTAGGCGAGACAGCAAAAAATCCGATGCCTTCAATAATTGCAGGCTACAACGATGAGGTTGAAGGCTATGACTATGATCCGGAAAAAGCAAAAGCATTATTAGCTGAAGCTGGCTATGATGGTAAAGAAATCGAGCTATGGGCAATGCCTGTACCACGTCCGTACATGCCTGACGGTCAAAAAATTGCAGAAGCTATTCAGAAGAATTTAGCAGATGTTGGTATGAAATCTAAGATTGTAACGTTTGAATGGGCTACCTATTTAGAAAAGGCGGAAAATGGAGAGGCAGATGCGTTCTTACTTGGTTGGACAGGTGATAACGGGGATGCAGATAACTTCCTTTACACTTTATTAGACGGAGATAATATTCATTCTAACAACTATACATTCTATGACAACAAAGAAGTTCACGAATTATTTGTTGCAGCACAAACTGAAATGGATGAGGATAAGCGTAATGACCTTTACAAGCAAGCGCAAGTGATTATCTCTAAAGATGCACCATGGGTTCCGCTTGCTCACTCTACGCCAATTTTAGCTGCTAATACTAAAGTAACAAACTATGTTGCACATCCGACAGGTTCTGACCGCTTAGATACAGTAGATGTGAAGTAGGTTTAAACGGCTATCCCAACAGGTTTTAATTTAAGAAGAGAAGAAATTTTAAAGAATCTGCTTGCTTTCTGCGGGTAAGCCGTAGAAATCTAGCGGATTCTTTTGTTGGTGAAAGCTGACCCTTTCTACAGTATGTGTAAAGACCTCAATGCTTTTCGTGCAAAAGTATATTATGAAAATAACAGAGGGGTGAAAAAAATGCTTCACTATATGGGGAAACGATTATCACAACTAATCCCAGTTTTGCTTGGAATGACTTTCATCGTCTTCATGTTAATTCGTGCAATTCCTGGTAATCCAGCACAAGTAATTTTAGGGCAGCAGGCAACGAAAGAAGCGGTCGAAGCGTTAAACGCAAGTTTAGGATTAAATAAGCCGTGGTATACACAATATTTTAGTTATTTAGGTGGCATTTTTCAGGGGGATTTAGGAGTATCATTACGTACTAAATTACCCGTATCAGAGGAAATTTTCCCGTATTTAGCGGCAACAGCTGAGCTAGCGCTGTTTGCCATGATTATTGCAGTGATTGTTGGCGTGAATGCAGGCATTATTTCTGCATGGTTCCAAAATTCTTGGTTCGATTATGTGGCAATGGTAGTTGCTTTAGTCGGGGTGTCTGTACCGGTTTTCTGGCTCGGTTTAATGGAACAATGGGCTTTCAGTAATCAGCTTGGCTGGTTCCCGACATCTGGGCGAGAAGATGTGCGAGATCCAATAACCGCCATTACTCATTTTTATTTATTAGATACGCTCATACAAGGCCGCTTTGATCAATTTACTGAAGTAGTAAAACGATTAGTATTACCAGGCATGGCTCTTGCGACAATTCCAATGGCGATTATTGCAAGAATGACTAGGTCGTCTATGCTTGAAGTAATGCGCTCTGACTATGTACGCACCGCTAGAGCAAAAGGGCAAAAAATGTTTATTGTTGTTTATAAGCATGCATTGAAAAATGCAGTTATCCCAGTGTTAACTGTCATAGGGTTGCAAACAGGATTGCTACTAGGTGGTGCTATTTTAACAGAGACAATTTTCAGCTGGCCTGGAATTGGTCGTTATATATATGATGCCATTGGCTTCCGTGACTATCCTGTTATTCAATCAGGTATTTTAGTAATTGCTTTTATTTTTATCATGATTAACTTAATTGTGGATTTACTGTATACAGTGATTGATCCGCGGATTAAGTACAAATAGGGGGGAAGCAATAATGACTGGAGCCATGGATGTAAAAACAGAAGCAGCACCAAGACGTGAACGAGCGGCAGGTCCTTGGAGAGAAGGCTGGCGTAGCTTTAAAAAGAGCAAAATCTCCCTGGTAGGTGCAGGCATTGTACTATTTTTTATTTTTCTTGCTATATTTGGTCCACAGATTGCTCCCGAAGGAATGAATGAACAAAACCTTTCGATGCGTTTATTAGCACCATCAAGTGAGCATTGGTTTGGAACGGATGACTTCGGACGGGATATTTTCTCTAGAGTTATTCATGGAGCCCAGATTTCTTTGAAAGTAGGCTTTTTATCGGTTATTCTTTCTGTTATTGTAGGTAGTTTCCTTGGCATTATTGCGGGGTATTATGGAAGATGGGTTGATACGATAATCTCGCGTATTTTCGATATTTTGTTAGCATTCCCTAGTATTTTACTAGCGATTGCGGTAGTAGCAGTACTTGGACCATCATTACAAAATGCACTGATTGCCATTGCTATTATTAACGTACCGAATTTTGGGCGCTTAATTCGATCGAAAGTATTGAGTGTTAAAGAAGAGGAGTATATCGTAGCAGCAAAGGCGATTGGAATGCGTGACTCGCGAATTTTGTTCTCGCATATTTTGCCAAACTCGATGACGCCAATCATCGTACAAGGAACACTAGCGATAGCCACAGCAATTATTGAAGCGGCAGCACTAGGCTTCCTTGGATTAGGAGCTCAAGCACCTGCACCAGAATGGGGGAAAATGCTGGCGGATGCCCGCGTATATTTATTAAAGGCACCGTGGACGATGATTTTCCCAGGCTTAGCTATTATGTTAACGGTTCTCGGTTTTAATCTCATGGGTGATGGCCTACGTGATGCGCTTGATCCGAAAATGAAAAGCTAATAAAAAAGGGCGAAGAGATGGACATCGTGCCAACTCTTCGCTCATTTTAGCTAATCAATTATTCCTTGGCATAATTGCGTCCGGAATTGGCTTTGTGCTTGGGCCTGCACGAGGGCTGACACGATGTCGGTCATTTTGGTATTGCCACAGGACGTGGCGTTTTTACCGATGTAGGTCAGTTAGCCGTTATCGCATGGATGCGATGGTTTTAGGCGGCTAACATCCCCTAAGAAATCATTTACGATTCCGTGACATCCGCCGGAGGCTTTAACTTCTGTAGCTGACGCTTCCTTTCCCTACAAAAACACTTGTACCTGTCGCTTCGCTTTCGGTCAAAAGACATCTGCTGAAAGAAGTTAAACAAATTCCTCTTCAAATTCCACATTGATTTCATGACCATGATGAGTTTGATACGACACAATGAGCGTATCCAAATGCTCTAGGTTTTCTTCGTAATCTAAAATACGCGATAAAATATAAAGCAAGTGATAGCTCGAAAATTCTGTATCGCCTTCGTCATGCGCATAACTGATCTGCTTGATGAATATTTCCATTAACTCGTTACGTTGAACATAATCGATGTTTTTACTCCACTCCGAATGTTCGGGCTTTAATTTCCCTGTGTATTTTAACAGTAGCTGCTCATGGTAAGTTAGGAGAAAATCAAGCCGCTCTTGAATCATTAAATGGAATTGTGTCGGGAGCTGTGCTAATTCGTTTTCATGATTATGAAGACGATGAAGAAGCTCTAAACTTTTCTTCGACGTTGTGATCATTTGACGATACACAACTAATTTACGTCCTTTTACAAATTTTTTATTTTTAAAGTAATTACGCTCTTCCTTATAAAAATCATACAGTGTATCAACACGTTGCATACGAGACTTAAATTTGCTTAATGCTTCTTTAGTAGAAGTATGCTCAGATGCTTGACGAACAGCAAGTCGCGTCCATCGAATGATATCATCTTGTAAAAAGTAAATCTTACGGAATAGCTTTACTTCATATTTGGGCGGTAGGAAGAACAAGTTGACAACAAATGCTGCTAATACCCCAACTAATATGGTAAGAAAGCGAATAAGACCAAATGTAAGAAAGTCATCTCCTTGAATCTCCATAATAGCTACAACAGTAACAAGTGCTAGAGATAACGACTTTTCAAGTTTAAATTTCAACATAATACCGATAGCAACAATGACTGCAATGCCGATTGCTACTACATGGTGACTAAAAAGTAGGCCAAAAATGACCGCGATGGTAGCTCCTATAATATTGGCTTGTACTTGCTCCACAATTGTTTGATAGGAGCGATAAATAGATGGCTGAATCGCAAAGATTGCTGCAATTCCTGCAAAAACAGGTGAAGGAAGCTCTAGTAACTCAGCGATAAATAGTGCAAACACGATGGCAACACCAGTTTTAAATACACGGGCACCTAATTTCATAGAAAATGGATGTCCTTTCTGTCTAAAATTTTAACTACTTGAAGTCTCCCACCTCAATAGGTGGATAGATAAATAAAGACTTAGTTGCTTTTCAGCAGGTGTTCAAACATCATCTGTACCCGTCGCTACGCTTTCGGTACAAAAGACATCCGCTGAAATAGAGGGACTTAGGCTGCATAATTAATGCTTCTTTACATTATAGAAGGAAGTGCTCATAAAATACATAGATTTGTATGTCCATTTAAAGAAAAAGACGACTCGCATGGGAGTCGTCTTTAAAAGTTAGATAATCTAGATGCTATTATAAATTGCGTTACGCACTAGGCGTTTAGCCTTTACAATTACAATTGTGAAAATGCAATATCTACAGCTTTGATTGTTTCAACAATATCAGCTTCTGTATGCTCTGTTGTTAAGAACCATGCTTCATATTTTGATGGTGCTAAATTAATGCCTTGTTCAAGCATTAATTTAAAGAAGCGTCCAAAGATTTCACCGTTTGAGTTTTCAGCCTGCTCATAGTTTTCTACTTTCACATCTGTAAAGTAAATAGTAAGAGCACCTTTAAGGCGATTAACAGTAATTGTTACGTCGTGTTTTTTGGCTGCAGTCAGGATACCTTCCTCTAAAATAGCTCCAAGACGATCCATTTCATCATAAATACCTGGAGTTTGTAATACTTCTAGGCAGGCAATACCAGCTTGCATGGAGGCAGGGTTTCCTGCCATTGTCCCCGCTTGATAGGCAGGACCTAGTGGAGCAACTGTATCCATAATTTCTTTGCGGCCGCCGTATGCACCGATTGGTAAACCACCACCGATTACTTTGCCTAGCGCTGTTAAGTCAGGTGTTAAGCCTAACAAGTTTTGTGCACCGCCGTAGTGGAAGCGGAAAGCAGTAATAACTTCATCGTAAATAGTTAAGGCACCTTTTTCCTTCGCTGTAGCATGCACTAATTCTAAGAAGCCAGGGTTAGGCTCTACAATACCGAAGTTCCCAACGATAGGCTCTATTAAAATGGCTGCGATTTGATCGCCCCATTTATCCATTGCTTCTGTAAATGCTTCAGGGTTGTTAAATGGTACTGTAATTACTTCTTCGGCTGTTGAAGCTGTAACACCTGCTGAGTCTGGCGTACCTAATGTCGCAGGACCAGAACCAGCAGCTACTAATACTAAGTCAAAGTGACCATGGTAGCATCCAGCAAATTTCATAACTTTCGTACGGCCAGTATAAGCACGTGCTACACGAATTGTTGTCATGACAGCTTCTGTACCAGAGTTATTAAAGCGCACTTTATCCATAGATGGCATTGCTTCTTTAAGCATCTTAGCAAAAGTAACCTCGTATTCAGTTGGAGTCCCAAATAAAGTGCCATTTTCAGCTGCGTGTGTAATGGCCTTTGCGATATGTGGGTGACCGTGACCAGTAACAATAGGACCATAAGCTGCTAGATAGTCGATATAACGGTTGCCATCAACATCCCAAAAATAAGCACCTTTCCCACGAGCCATAGCAACAGGTGAACCTCCGCCGACTGCTTTATAAGAACGAGAAGGGCTATTTACACCACCAACGATATGCTGTAGCGCTTCTGCGTGTACTGCTTCAGATTTTGTGTGATTCATATATATTGCCTCCTAAATCTTTATACTTCATCTATTGTAGACCTATCAGTGCAAGAAATCCAAAGAAATTAAGGGATATGATTTGTTTTGCTATTTAGAGTAAAATAAAGCGTACAGAGGAGGAGATTGATATGGCTTTAATAGAAGGTAAAAAAGCACCGGATTTTTCCCTTATGAATGAAAAAGAAGAAGTAGTAAAGTTAGCGGATTTTAAAGGACAAAATGTTATTTTATATTTTTATCCTAAAGATATGACACCAGGTTGTACTACGGAGGCTTGTGACTTCCGTGATAAGCATGAGGATTTTAGTAAATTAAATGCAGTTGTGCTTGGTATTAGTCCTGACGAAGCTAAAAGGCATATCAAATTTATAGATAAACATGGATTACCATTTTCACTATTAGTGGATGAGGATCATGCCGTGGCAGAGGCATATGGAGTTTGGGTGCTGAAGAAGATGTATGGACGTGAATATATGGGGATTGAACGTTCAACATTTTTAATTGATACAGACGGAAATTTGATAAAGGCTTGGCGTAAAGTACGAGTAAAAAATCATATTGAAGAAGTATATACATATTTAGCAGAATGGGAGGCGAAGCAATGAGAATTTATTTTACGTTTGAACCAAGACCAGATTTACGTGAGCCACTAGTAGCAGAATTCCCACAAGTGGATTTTGTTTTTGAAAATGGTTTATCAAATAATGAGCTACAAGAAGCGGATGTGCTTGTGACATATGGTGAAGATTTAAATGATGAAAATATTCAGTATGCGACAAAGGTTAAATGGATTTTTGTAGCTTCAGCGGGAATCGAAAAAATGCCAGCTCAAGCCATTATTGACCGAGGAATAGTAGTTTCGAATGTGCGTGGCATTCATAAAACGCCAATGGCAGAATCAATGCTTGCTCATATTTTAGCGATTAAGCGCGCACTACCATGGGTGTATGAACAGCAGAAGAAAAATGAGTGGTCAAAAAAAGCGAAACAAACCGAGTTGCGAGATAGCACAGCACTTATTTTGGGGCCTGGAGCTATTGGCTCGGAAGTAGGTCGCTTATTGCAAGCTTTTGGTGTTGCGACAATTGGCTGTAACCGTTCAGGGAACGAAGCGGCATATATGAATGAGATGGTGAGTTTTGATCAATTAGCCGAAGCTTTACCTAATGCTGATATTGTCATTTCAGTTTTACCTAAAACAGAAGAGACGACACATTTATTGAAAGCAGACCATTTTAAAGCGATGAAAAATGACGCCATTTTTATGAATTTTGGTCGTGGGAACTTAGTAGAAGAGACTGTTTTGATGCATGCCATTCAAACAGGTGAAATTGGTTACGCTGTTTTAGATGTATTTGAACAAGAGCCTTTAGCTGCGGATCATCCAATATGGACTTTGCCGAATGTCATTGTGTCTCCGCATATTTCAAGTCACTCATCTCGCTATGTTGAACGTAGCTTAGCAATTTTTAAGCCGAATTTAGAGAAGTGGTTACGTGGTGAAACAGATGTAGAAAATAGGCTGGATTTATCAAGAGGTTATTGAAGCAACAATCCTAAATCAATTATGCCTCGGCATAATTCCGTGACACCCGTTGACTGAAGTTAAAGTGAAATGTGTATGAATGTTGACAGAAGTAAGCTAAATTGGATACACTAATTATAACTATTATCAATTAATAATCTTTATGGAAGAGGTGCATGACGATGTCTGAAATGCATTTACAGGATGCACTTGACACGTTGAAAACAACTGGTGTGCGTATTACTCCTCAGCGTCATGCTATTTTGGAATATTTAATTCAAACAATGGCACATCCAACTGCCGATGAAATTTATAAAGCACTTGAAGGGAAGTTCCCGAATATGAGTGTAGCGACTGTCTATAATAACCTTCGCGTATTTCGTGAAGTTGGTCTAGTAAAAGAGCTAACTTTCGGTGATGCTTCAAGCCGCTTTGATTTCGTTACAAACGATCATTATCATATGATTTGTGAATGCTGTGGAAAAATAGTCGATTTCCATTATCCAGGTCTCGACGAAATTGAACATTTTGCATCACAAGTAACAGGCTTTGATGTGCATGCGCATCGTTTAGAAATTTACGGCACTTGTCCATCGTGTAAAGATGTATCTGCAAAAGTACAATAAAAAAACCCTAGCTCTTATCGTGAACTGCTCCCCAATTGTTAGACACATCTAACAATTGGAGGTGCAGTTTTTTTATGATCAAATATACTGCAGAAGATAAATTACAAGCTGTTGAGCGTTACTTAAGTGGAAAGGAAAGTTCTTATG
>NZ_JBWHYQ010000030.1:0-45431 GCF_056322905.1 Lysinibacillus sp. G1-3 | reverse complement strand
TTCACCATGAAGTGAAATAGATTATTCGGTATTAGCCCCGGTTTCCCGGAGTTATCCCAAACTATAAGGTAGGTTGCCCACGTGTTACTCACCCGTCCGCCGCTAACGTCAAAGGAGCAAGCTCCTTATCTGTTCGCTCGACTTGCATGTATTAGGCACGCCGCCAGCGTTCGTCCTGAGCCAGGATCAAACTCTCCATAAAAGAAATTTGATTAGCTCAAATTGTTTTGCTGGCATCATGTTTGATGTCCAAAATTTTGTTTCGTTCACTAACTCAAGGTTAGCTACTAAAAACTTTATTGATTACGTTTTGCTTGTTCAGTTTTCAAGGTTCATTTTGTCGCTGTTGTTTTCAGCAACTTTATCATCATAACTCATCTCCAACAAGAAGTCAACAACTTTTTTAAAAATCTTTTTAAAAATCTTTTTTCAAGTCGTCCTTCTTGTTAAGGACAAGTAATAATATATAATATAGCAATTTAAAAATCAAGCTTTTTTTGAAAAAAGTTTAAAAATCTTTTTCTCATCGACCCCAAACAATAGAATTCCTACTATAACAATTAATCCACCAATAATTTGTGTAGCTATTAAATACTCTTTAAAAATGAAAAGAGCTAAAATGGCCGCGCCAATTGGTTCAAATAATATCGCAATAGAGACTACATTTGTACTAACGTATTTGATAGACCAATTAAATAGAGTATGACCCAATAAATTAGGCACGATCGCTAATAAAATAAACCATATCCAGTCCATAGTTGGATAAGGACCAAACGATTCACCTTTAATAAGAACATAGATAAATAACGTAATTGTACTAACAGCATAAACAAGCATGGTATATGTCACAAGAGATAACCGCTTACGTACATCTTGTCCAAATAAAAAGTAAGCAGTAACGAGTGCACACGCAATAAGTGCAAGCATGTCTCCATAAAATGCAGTACCGCTAAGTTTAAAATCTCCCCAACTTATTAAAATACTACCAACAATAGCAATCGCGCCTGCAAGTATTGTTTTTAGAGTAATGCTCTCTTTGAAGAAAAAATATGTACCTACAAATGCAAACAACGGCTGTAGTGTAACCAAAACTGTAGAACTTGCTACAGAAGTGTAATTGAGTGATTCAAACCACAAAATAAAATGGAACGCTAAAAATATGCCTGCAACTGAAGAAAATAGCCAATCTCGTCTTCTTAATTGTTTTACTTCATTAGTGTACTTCCAAAAAAACAGAGGAGCCATTATTAATACCGAAAACAACATCCGGTAAAACGCAATAACCCCTGCCTCTGCATTTGCTAACTTTACAAATATCGCAGATAAGGATACAGAAATAACACCTATAAATATAGGAATGTATGGGTGAATTTTTGGTTTCTCCATTAAATCCAACCTCCAATCATTTTTACCGGACATAAACATAAATACGTCTGGATACGACTTTGTGCTATCCATGATATCTACTTGAGACTTTAACTTATACCAGCATCTATTTAATCACCTATAACGTCGGAGACTTTCTGTAGCTACTTTCGATACCGAGACCGTTTGTAGCTGACGTTTCACTTTCGCCACATAAAACAATTGCTGAAAGAAACAAAAAATACTTATACATCATTCCTATCGTGATGTACAATACAAAAAAGTAATGTACATATAATAATGACACCTTGCATATCTCTTAGCAATACGAAATATCTGTGGAGGGTTGCGTATGGAAACCTTATTTGGAAATATGATTACATATGAAGTTGGCATAAAATTAGTAATTGCAGCCACATTAAGTTTAGTAATCGGCATCGAAAGGGAATTAAAAAAGAAGCCTGTAGGATTAAAAACGAGCTTAGTCATCGCCACTTTTAGCTGTTTATTAACTATAATTTCGATCGAGACCGCCTACTCAACACCCCCAAGGTCAGATATCAATATTACAATGGATCCTCTACGCTTGGCTGCCCAAGTTGTTAGTGGAATTGGATTTCTTGGAGCAGGTGTTATTTTAAGGCGCGGGAATGATAGTATCTCAGGTTTAACAACCGCTGCAATGATTTGGGGAGCTGCTGGGATAGGGATTGCAGTCGGTGCAGGATTTTATATGGATGCTACTTTAGCTGTTATTATCATTGTTTTCGGCATTGAGATTTTATCGCCGTTTCTAATGAAAATAGGGCCAAAAAGAATTCGTATGCGAGAGATATCATTGAAAGTTCAGATTAAAAATGATGAAAAAAGTGAGTCCTTTCTAGAATTTCTAAAGGAAAACAATATTATTATCGAAAACATACGCATTCAAGATGTTCCAAATAATAATAATATTTTTCACGAATTAGATTTACGTTTATCATTAATAGTATCTGATAACTTACTGTCATTTTATCGTTCATTACGAGCACTACCCTATATAGAAAAAATTGAAATGGAAATTTTAAACTAGTTGGAGGATTCTTTCGTGGGAGAACTATTAAAACTATTAAAAAACGGGAATAAACCATCTTTGTTGGCAGCAGTTGTCAATGCCTTTTTAGGAATTATTAAAGGCATCGCCTTCTTCTTTACAGGTAATGTTGCCATGTTTGCAGAAATGATGCACTCACTAGGGGATGCAGCAAACCAATTATTTGTTTATATCGGCTCAGCACTTTCGAAAAAAGCACCGACAAAACAATTTCCTGGAGGCTTTGGCCGAATTGTAAATTTAGTTTGTCTTTTTGCTGTTATAATCGTGGCAATCCTTTCTTATGAAACTGTAAAAGAAGGCTGGCATCATTTTATACACCCAGCTGGAGAATCTAAAGGAATGCTCATTGCACTTGGCGTATTATTGATCGGTATTGTTTTAGAAGGATCAGTTCTTGCGAAAGCTGCTGTTGAAATACTACATGAGACCGGGCAAGAAAAAGTGGGAATACTAACAGCTATCCCTAAAGCTTTTCCTTATTTAAATCGCGCAAAACCAGCAACAAAATTAGTGTTTATGGAAGACTTAGTCGCTACAGGTGGTAACGTGTTAGCCTTCGCTGCTATTTTAATAGCGCACTTTACAGGTTGGGCAAATATAGAAGGGCTCGTTTCGATGATTATCGGCTTTATGATGTTCTATGTAGTAGCAAAAGTTTTCCTTGATAATGCACGAGGCGTTATTGGCGAAACAGACGAAGAAATGCTAAATCATATAGCTCATCTTGTTATGGATGACCCAAATATCAAAGATATTGTTCGTTTAGAGGTCGTTAAAGAAGGTGAATTTTTACACGTGGAATTAGTTGCTGAAGCTGACCCTAACTTATCACTTGCTTTCCTAGATGATGTCCGCGACCATTTAACAGAGGTCATTTTAAGTCAGAAGGGCGTATCAAAAGTGGCCATTCTATATGATGAGGATGACGGAAAACAAAATTGGGTGCATATTGGTGAAAGACCAGATCACCCAACACCCAAACAATAATATCATTATCCAGCATAATTTTTCTAAATAAGATAAATAGCCAATTGCCATGTTTCAGGCAGTTGGCTATTTTTATACAAATGAACGATGTCTCTAAGCAACGCAATGCGACATCAATTTTTTTATAAGGAAGCCTGAACATCAAAACTACGTTGCCTCCTATCCGTTTTCAATTAAAGTGAGTTTTGCAAAATAGCTCGCACATCTTTTTCCTGTAATTTATTGAAGTTTCCAAATGGCCCATTTTGCATTGCATGTTCTACGATTTGATGGAATTTTGAATCATCGATTTCATAATCTGCAAGGTGACTCGGAGCTCCTATTGAAGTCCAGAATGCCGATAAACGATCAATCCCTTCGTATGCTACTTCTTCTGGAGTCTTCCCTGCAGCGTCGACACCGAAAACTCGTGTTGCAATACCCGCAAAACGTTCTGGATTCACAGGTACACTTAGACGCATCCAATGTGGTTGTAATATTGCTAAACCGCCAGCGTGCGGAATATCGTATACTGCAGATACAGCGTGCTCAATATTATGTGACGCCCAATCACCTCGAGAACCAATTGATAAGAATCCATTTAATCCTATTGTTCCAGCTAATAAAATCGTTTCACGCAACTGGACATTCTCTAAATCTTCTATTAATTTAGGAGCTGTAGTAATAACTGTTCGTAATACTCCTTCGCACATTTCATCTGTAATCAGGGTATTCGTTGTGTTATGGAAATATTGCTCAATAACATGCGACATCATATCAACGATACCGTAAACTGTCTGATTTTTTGGTACTGACACTGTATACGCTGGATTTAAAATTGAAAATTCCGGAAAAACCGCAGGGCTGCCCCAGCTTAGTTTTTCTTCTGTCTCCGCATTTGTAATGACAGAGCCTGAGTTCATTTCAGAACCTGTTGCTGCTAGCGTTAATACCGTTCCAAGCGGCAAAGCGTCCTGCACAAATACTTTACGTTTTACAATGTCCCAAGCATCGCCATCATATTTTGCCCCAGCGACGATTAACTTAGAACAGTCAATAACGGAACCGCCACCAACAGCTAGAACTAGATCAATTCCTTCTTTTTTACAAAGATCAATACCAAGTCTCGCTGTTTCCACACGTGGATTTGGCTCAACACCACTTAGTTCAAATATTGTTTTATCTGCTTCTTGTAACTTCTCGATGACAGCATTGTAAACACCATTTTTCTTAATGCTACCTCCACCATAGACAACCAATACCTTTTTACCTTGCTGCGTTAACTCTTTTGATAGCTTTTCAAGTGAATTTTCACCAAAATGCAACTTCACCGGATTATAAAATGTAAATGAATCCATTCAATTCGCCCCTTTCTAGTTGGATTTTCTCATATTTCTGTTAATGAACGCAAAGATTTAAAACCAAAATATTAGCTCCAATTTGTCACTTCAAACGTTCTAACTGTCTGTCTCCTATTAGCCTCTCAAGCTAACTTATCGAATGATTTCATATAAGATGTCAAAGGTTTCATAATATGTACGTTCTCCAAATACGACCTAAGCAGAACCTCTTCCTCATGCAAAAAAGGAACGCATACAAAAAACGAGTCATCCAATTAAGAATGACTCGACTTTCATATTATATTGATTAAACCCATCCACGGAAGCGTGAAGCTTCTGCAGTGCGGCGAACACCTACCATATAAGCTGCTAAACGCATGTTAATGTTACGTGTTGTCGCTGTTGTATAAACGTTTTCAAACGCATCAACCATTTTTTTGTATAGACGTTCTTCAACTTCTTCTTCTGTCCAGTAATAACCTTGGTTATTTTGTACCCATTCGAAGTAAGAAACTGTTACACCACCAGCAGATGCTAATACGTCTGGTACAAGTAGAATACCACGATCAGTTAAAATTCTAGTTGCTTCAGCTGTTGTTGGACCGTTCGCTGCTTCTACTACGATGTTTGCTTTAATGTTGTTTGCATTGTCCGCAGTAATTTGGTTTTCGATAGCAGCTGGCACTAGAATATCACAATCAAGCTCTAATAATTCTTTGTTTGAAATTGTGTTTTCAAATAATGTTGTTACAGTACCGAAGCTATCACGACGATCTAATAAATAGTCGATATCTAAACCTTCTGGATCATGAAGTGCACCATAAGCATCAGAAATACCGATTACTTTTGCACCTAAATCATGCATGAATTTCGCAAGGAAGCTACCTGCGTTACCGAAGCCTTGAATAACAACGCGTGCGCCTTTAATATCAATGCCACGTTTTTTCGCTGCTTCTTGAATAACGATTGTTACGCCTTGTGCAGTTGCACGGTCACGACCTTGAGAACCACCAAGTACTAGTGGCTTACCTGTAATGAAACCTGGTGAGTTGAATTCATCCATACGGCTGTATTCATCCATCATCCAAGCCATAATTTGTGCATTTGTAAATACGTCTGGCGCAGGAATATCTTTTGTTGGTCCTACGATTTGACTAACTGCACGAACATATCCACGGCTTAATTTTTCAATTTCATCCATAGACATTTGACGAGGGTCACAGATGACACCGCCCTTACCGCCGCCATAAGGCAGATCCACGATACCACATTTCAATGTCATCCACATTGAAAGCGCTTTAACTTCTTCCTCAGATACGGCCGGATGGAAACGAACCCCACCTTTAGTTGGTCCTACAGCATCATTATGTTGTGCACGGTAACCAGTAAATACTTTTGTTGTACCATCATCCATTTTCACAGGAATACGCACTTGGAGCATGCGAAGCGGTTCTTTTAACAATTCATACATTGCTTCGTCATAGCCAAGTCTATTTAGAGCCTCTTGAATGACTTCTTGAGTTGATGTGAACAGATTTAAGTTTTCAGACATTATTAAATCGCCTCTTTGTTTTTATAATGATAGTATATCGGCATCATTGTAACATACTTCCGAATTGAAATGTGAACATTTTGTTAAAGATTAAAAACTTTTTCAATTTGTTCGATTGACCAATCTAAATCTTCTTGAGAAATAACAAGTGGTGGCGCAAATCGAATAACAGTATCATGTGTTTCTTTACATAATAGACCTAATTCTTTAAGCTTTTCACAATACGGACGTGCTGCCTCTGTTAATTCCATTCCGATAAATAAACCACGACCACGAACATCTTTAATAACTGGGTTATTAATATCTCTTAATTTCCCTTTAAAGTATTCACCAAGTTGATGTGAACGCTCTGCTAATTTTTCATCTAGTAATACTTTAATTGAAGCAATAGATACAGCACATGCTAAAGGATTACCGCCGAAAGTTGAACCGTGTGATCCTGGATTGAAAACTCCTAAAATTTCACGATTTGCAGCTACACAAGAAATTGGGAATACACCGCCACCTAAAGCTTTCCCTAGAATGTACATATCAGGTTCTACTTCTTCCCAATCACATGCGAACATTTTACCTGTACGTGCTAAACCAGCTTGGATTTCATCTGCAATGAATAAAACATTGTTTTCACGACATAGCTCACGAGCAGCTTTTAAGAAACCTTCTGGAGGAATAACGATTCCTGCTTCACCTTGGATTGGTTCAATTAAAAACGCTGCTGTGTTAGGAGTAATGGCAGCTTTTAATGCTTCTAGATTACCGTAATCGACTAACTTAACATTCGGTAACATTGGACCGAAGCCACGACGATATTCTTCGTCAGATGATAGAGATACAGCAAGCATTGTACGACCATGGAAGTTACCATTACATGCAATAATTTCAGCTTTTCCATCTTCTACACCTTTTATATCATATGCCCAACGACGAGCCGCTTTAAATGCAGTTTCTACCGCTTCTGCACCTGTATTCATCGGTAATACCATCTGTTTATTCGTTAATTCACCAACAAGCTCATACCATTCACCAAGGTTTTCACTATAAAACGCACGAGAAGTTAATGTTACTTTATCAGCTTGTTCCTTTAACGCAGCAATAATTTTCGGATGACGATGACCCTGGTTTACAGCAGAGTATGCGGATAGCATATCTAAGTATTTATTACCTTCCGGATCTTTTACCCAAGCACCCTCAGCCTCTGAGATAACGATCGGTAGCGGGTGATAGTTTGCAGCACCAAAATTTTGAGTTTGTTCAATAACTAGTTTTGTTTTTGTCATATAGTATTCTCTCCTTACTTTCATGATGAAAAATCTATGGAAGACTATGTTTTTCTATAAGTAAATTTAATAGGACAATTCCGCATTTTCTGAATATAAAAAACAAGAATCTGCCTAGCTACTCCTAGATAAGCCGCTATACCATTATCGTCTGCGGTTCTTGCTCAGCCTACTTTATTAGGAGGAGTTTTGCAGATTCTCTTATTAGCCCCGGTCAGATTCAGTTTTGCGCTTACACAAAACCGAATCCGTGACATACACCGAGGGCTATACTTCTTCAGTTTGCTAAAGAAGTTATAGCATTTCTGAAGTTGTTTTTGCTTGCATGTGAAGTTGTAGATAGTCAGGGCCACCTGCTTTTGAGTCTGTACCTGACATGTTGAAGCCACCAAATGGTTGATAACCTACGATTGCACCTGTACAACCACGGTTGAAGTATAAGTTACCTACATGGAAATCTTCACGAGCCTTTTCTAAGTTCATACGATTATTTGTAATAACCGCACCAGTTAAACCGTATTCAGTATCGTTTGCAATATCGATTGCTTGATCGAAATCTTTAGCCTTTGCGATTGCTACAACAGGACCAAAAATTTCTTCTTTCATAACACGTGCAGAAGGATCTACGTCTGCAAATACTGTTGGTTGGATGAAGTAACCAACTGAATCATCAGCTGTACCACCTGCAACAAGGCGACCTTCTCCTTTACCAATTTCAATGTATTCTGTCACTTTATTGAATGCCGCTTGGTCAATTACTGTTGCCATGAAGTTTTTGAAGTCTGTTGGATCACCAACTGTTAACGTGTTAGTAAGCTCAATTACACGATTAACAACTGTGTCATATACATCTTCAACGATAATAGCACGAGAACATGCTGAACATTTTTGACCAGAGAAGCCGAATGCTGATTTTACGATAGATTGTGCTGCAAGCTCTAAATCTGCTTCTTTATCAACAACGATTGTGTCTTTACCGCCCATTTCAGCGATAACACGTTTAATCCAAATTTGACCATCATTTAAAACAGATGCACGTTGGTTAATACGTAAGCCTACATCACGAGATCCAGTGAAGCTAATGAAGCGCGTTTTCGGATGATCCACTAAGTAGTCACCTACTTCTGCACCAGAACCTGGTACAAAGTTCACAGCACCTGCTGGAAGTCCAGCTTGCTCTAACACTTCGATAAATTTATAAGCAACTACAGGAGTTGTTGAAGCTGGTTTTAATAATACAGTGTTACCTGTTACTAAAGCAGCAACTGTAGTCCCTGCCATAATTGCGAATGGGAAGTTCCATGGCGAAATAACAATACCAATACCTAGTGGAATATAGTCATAACGGTTATATTCACCAGGACGGCTCTCTACAGGTTGACCTTCTTTAATACGTAGCATTTGACGGCCATAGTATTCTAAGAAATCAATTGCTTCTGCAGTATCTGCATCAGCTTCAGCCCACGGTTTACCCGCTTCTTTTGTTAAAAGTGCAGAGAATTCATGTTTACGACGACGGATAATTGCCGCTGCTTTGAATAGTACGTCTGCACGAATAGCTGGATCTACTTTTTTCCAAGTTTTAAAAGTTTCGTCTGCAGCTTGCATCGCTTTTTCAGCTAGTTCTTTGTTTGCTTTTGATACGCGACCAATTACTTCTGTTTTCTTTGCAGGGTTATATGAAACGATTTTATCTTCTGTCGTAATACGTTCGCCACCGATAATAAGTGGGTAGTCTTGACCTAAATAACTTTCGACTTTATTTAATGCTTCTAAATATGCGTTGTAATTTGCCTCTTGAGTAAAATCTGTGAATGGTTCGTGTTTGTATGAAATCATACTAAATCCTCCCTCGTGAGATGTGTTTTAACTTTTTTCAGCCGAAGTCTCCCACCTCTAAGGTGGTGAGATCAATGCTAGTTTTAAGTTGCTTTTCAGCGGGTGTCCAAACGCCCGCTGAAAGAAGTTAAAGCCTCCGGCGGATGTCACGGAATTCGGAATGGAGTTCTTTGTGCAAGCACAAAGCCGAATCCGGACGCAATTATGCCGAGGCATAATTGATACGTGCAAAAAACGTTGACGCAAAATATCTTTGCGTTTAGAATATTCTTACACTTATTATAATGCAAAATTTCGTTGCATATTTCAAGTAAAAAATTTTTGAGGTGCACATTTTATGAAAAATTCCGAACCTTTACTCCCTTTTTATGAGTTTATCGCAACAAATGTAACTGTTGGTATACATGCTGTAGACCTTTCTGGCAAAACAATTATTTATAATACGAAGATGAAAGAAATTGAGGGATTTCATTTTGATGAATTAGCCGATCGTTCTGTTATTGAGATGTTTTCTTTCCGCCAGCACGAAAGTACTTTAATGCGTGTGTTACAAACAGGTAAAAAAGAAGTAAATGTAAAACAAACATACTGGAATAAAAATGGTCATGAAATAACAACGATTAACGATACTTTTCCACTATATGTTGAAAATAAACTAATTGGAGCTATCGAATTTGCTCGGGACATTACATCACTCGAAAAGCTAGTTTATCAGCCTCTTCGTCGATATGGTGAACCTTTAACATTCGATATGATAACAGCTGTTTCTGATTCGATGCGACAAGTTATCGCAAATGCCAAGAAAGCAGCAGCTGTGAAATTGCCAGTACTATTAATTGGTGAATCAGGTACAGGAAAAGATTTAGTAGCAGAAGGTATACATCATGCAGCTTCGACTGACCCTGAAGCATTTGTAACTCTAGTGAGTCGTCGCTCTGCTCAATCTGTTTTAGATAAATTACAGGAGCTCTTACAGGATGACAAGCCATACACTTTTTTCTTTGAACGCATTGATTTTTTAAGTCTAGATATTCAAGAGCAACTATTAGAGGTATTACAGTCTCTTCCACAGTCAAAATACATGCTCATTGGCAGTGTAGGAAGTGATCCCATTACATTAATTGCAGAAAATAAACTGTCAAAATCACTGTATTATTTCTTTGCAACAATGGCCATTTCCATTCCTAATTTAACAGATCGAAAAGAAGATATTCTTCCATTCGTAGATGATTACTTTAACCGCCATCAAGAACGATTTGCTTCAAATGTCACGGAATTATCACCTGATGTACAGGATTTATTTTTGCAATATGATTGGCCAGGAAATTTAAAGGAGCTTGAGCTATTACTAGATGAAACGGTGTCATTTATGACTACTGAATCAACAGTTACCTCAGATTTATTACCAATGCATTTCCGCTTCAAAGTACAGCAGCAAGGCGTA
Organism: Lysinibacillus sp. G1-3; assembly: GCF_056322905.1. NCBI lineage: Bacteria > Bacillati > Bacillota > Bacilli > Caryophanales > Bacillaceae > Lysinibacillus > Lysinibacillus sp. G1-3. The sequence goes on along the minus strand of NZ_JBWHYQ010000030.1, from coordinate 34,552 downwards.
TCTAATCACGAGCCGGAATTTTTTATGTTCCAGCAACAGAATGATGTTATGCCGCTCGATGCTTATTTACGTGAAGCCGAATCCTATTATGTGCAAAACGTCTTAAATTTATATGAAGGCAATATTACAAAGGCCGCTACTGCACTTGGCATGAGTCGTCAAAACCTACAGTACCGAATTCGAAAAATAAAAAATTCGCTATAATTAAATACTAAAAAACGAGGATACCTTCATATTTGAAAGCACCCTCGTTTTTTCATCTCGCATTAATAGACAGTTATTGTCCTGACTGCTCGATCCAGTCTTGTAATTTATCTTTTAAGGAATTAAAACCATTCGCATCCGATTCATCTACACGGTCCTGCAATGATTTACGTGGTGGCGCATCTTTTTTACGCAATGTAGCCGGGCGCTCCTGCAAAGCACGAATCGATAAACTAATTTTTTCAGCATCTTCATCGATTTCAAGTATCTTCACTTCTACCTCTTGCCCAACTGATAAAAATTCACTAACGTCCTTCACAAAGCCGTACGTAATTTCGGAAATATGTACAAGGCCTTGTGTATCTTCATCAAGCGCAACAAATGCACCGTACGGCTGTATACCTGTAACTTTTCCGTTCAACACGTCTCCTAATTCATATTTTTTTTCCATAAACTTTGCCCACTTTCTTTTTGTTTGCTACGTATATATCACCATAAATTATAACATACGTAAATAAGTGGGGCAAAAAATCATCCCATCAATCAGCGATCCCTGATATGCGATAATTACCTTCTTTGTTTTTCGATAATTTAATAAAAATTTGTCTACCGTACATATCCTGATACTCTCCTGAAACACGAACAGCAACCATTGGATAAATACCATCATATTCCCCTAATTGACTAAAAATATCCAAACTTTTAACTTTGTCTAACACACTTGTATTAATATTTGCTTCAGGCATTAAGATAGCTTTTTGCAAAGATTCATCCCCTATAGTTTTTGCATATAAAAAAAGAGAAACCAAATTCAATGGTCGTAGTTGATCGATAAATGTTTCAGTATCACTTTTTTTATACTGCTCATATATACTCTTTATCTCTGATTCATCAATACTTACAATAGTAAAATCACTATTATTAACAAATCCTTCTGTTTCTTGATTTTGCAATATCATTGTCCAAATATCGTAGACTGTTAACTGAGCTAAAGTATCTGAGTGATTGTTCTGTAGTAGCTCAATCAAAATTGTTGAAGCTGTTTTTTTCATAACTTCCCCGTACTTCCCATCAGCTACTTTTTGTAAGAAATTCATATAATCTTGATTTGGTTTCCCATCCTTTGTTAAAGCAGGATAGGTTTCCGTTCCTTTCAACAATACCAACCATGTATTTTTATAGCTTTGTCTTAGAACCTCATAAGTAGATGAACCTGAGTTTATATCCGCTAGTAACGAGCGCTCCATTATTTTCAAAGATTTAGCCGTTTCTTCCCGCGTATACCTTAAATCATCTGCTAATAATAAATGCCCCTTTTCTAAATACTCGAAGTAACCAAAAATATCAGGATGTAATTGCTGAATAGAATCCTGTGCAAATTCACCATTAATCGGATTAGCCTTAAAATAAAACGAACCTTGATCATCTACTTTCAGTTCCATAAATTGATTGTTCGCAGCTTCAATAATTGCATTTAAATCTGATGGATATTGATTGTTATCCACTTCCTTCTTTGAGAGAGGTTCATATTGCACAAGAAGATTACTATAAAAACCTTCAAGTTCCAGGACCGTTTTTTCATATAAGTGATAAATCTCAAATGATTCATCAAAAGATAATTTTTCCCGTCCATTAATAGCTTCTAAAGCTCTCCTAGGTGTCATCAATTCATTAAGAACACTTTCTTCTGCATTTTCTAAATACTGGTTATCATTAATGAGTAAATGTAAATTGTTTCTTGTGTAAAAGTCTAACTTAGCATCAGCATTTTTAATAAATTCAAAGGCATTTAGTTCATCAATAGAAACTTTTAACTCTCTTCTTATTTGTTCTTTTTTACTATTATACTTTTTAGTAATATTCTCGACCCATTTTTTAGTTCCAGCTTCCTGTGTATCTTCCTGAGAAAGATCATCTTCACTATTTGCGTTTTCTGATTGATTAATCACATACGACGAAACGAGAACACCTACTAAAAGTACACTTGCCATGCATGCTATCCAGACAGCCGGCTTTTGCCATCTTGAAGGGGGCTTTTTTGTTATTACTTTTTCTTGCGATTGTTGTGTTGCATCTTCTGCCTCAATTTGTGCGAAAACGGTTTCTGGATCTAACTGTGGTTCCATGCGATCATAGGATTTTTTTAGAAGCTCCATTCGTTTTTCAAACTGTTTATCATCCATTTTCAACACTCCCCTCCTGCATGATCACCGCTTTGAGCTTTTCCTTTGCACGTAATATACGAACTTTGACTGTTGATAACGAAATATTTAGTACCTCTGCTATCTCCTCATACTTTAACTCATGGAAATAAAATAATATAAGTGGATAACGATATTTTTCATCGAGTTCATTAATAGCATTATGTAATAGCCTATCCTCTTCAAAATTAAGGACATGCTTTTCTGCTGAAGATTCGGGTATTTGTTGCTGTGCACTTAGTCTTTCTTCCTTTGCTTGCTCTCGTTGTTCTCTGCGATAATAATCACGCGTTGCATTCAATGTGATTTTATAGAGCCACGTCGTAAAACGATCCTGCTTAAATTGATGTAAAAAACGATAGAGCTTCACAAATACCTCCTGTGAAACATCTGCTAAATCATTACTATGTACGCCGCATTGAAAAGCAAACTTTTCAACTGTTCGTTGATGTATTCGGATTAGCTCTATATAGGCGCCTTTGTCTCCTTGCTGAGCCCGTTCTATTAATTCGGTTTCTGTCACAGTCATCCCCCCTTTACATATGTAACGAACCACCACTCCCAATTGTTACATATTTAAATATATTTTGGATTCCCATCATACCGTGTGGTTGATTCCCTTGTACTTCGCGGGTAGAAAATCCAAGTGCACTATCATTCGGCATTTTATCCTGATGTAAAAATTTTAGATCGCTTTATTTTCGACTTGTAGACTTTTAACAATGGCGATAATAATTATGTTCATCCAGGGGATTTTACTAATGTTTAAAAGAGCTTTATTTTTATAGCTAAAAAAACGAGGTTGTCTCATAATTAAAAGACAACCTCGTTTTCTATAGAAAAGCAAAAACATAATTGTGCATCCACCAGAAGTTACCAATACAATATTGGTCACTCAGGTATTTTCAACTTTTTAAGAAGTTAAATAATGCATTTTGCTTCAAATTTTATCGCAATAAGTTTGTATGAAATGGCTACACAATCTTCATACGGAATCCATTCTTCAAACGAATGCTCATATGTTTCTTGAATAACCTTTGCAAGAACAGATGGATCGTCGATACCTTGCAATGCTGCTACAACATCTGCGGTTTCAGTATCATAATGATCTGGACCTAAGTGGAATGGATCCCACTCCTCTAGCAGATGTACGGCTGCTTGATTCATTTTTATATTTTCCAAAATACTCACCTATTATCCTTTTATCATACTCGTATGATACCATAGTAAATAAAAAAGAAAAGAGTGATTTGCTTGTCTATTTTTGATCAAACTATTAACCGTCGTTGTACAAACTCTGTAAAATGGGACGCAATGGAAAACGTATATGGGCTACAAGATGCTTCAGGCATACTCCCAATGTGGGTAGCTGATATGGATTTTGCTGCGCCATTAGCTGTATCAAAGGCGCTGCAAGAGCATGCTGAAAAGACTGTTTTTGGCTATAGCTTTGTTAGCGATGAAGCCGTACAGGCAATCGTAGACTGGCAAAATACTCAACATGATTGGCACATTGAAAAAGAATCCATTGTTTTCTGTAATGGTGTTGTCGCTGCTTTAGCCGATAGTATTATGGCATTTACTAATCCAGGAGATAAAGTACTTATTTCATCACCTGTTTACCCACCATTCTATAACATCCCAAAAAGCAATGGCCGAGAGGTTGTTAATTGTCCTTTAGTAGAAAAAGACGGGACATATGTCTATGACTTTGTAGCCTTTGAGCAAGCACTTGCTCAAAATGTGAAAGCCTACATATTGTGTAATCCACATAATCCCGGTGGGTATGTATGGGATGAAGCTACATTAAAGGAAATTGTACGATTATGTGCAAAATATGATATAGTAATTATTTCCGATGAAATTCATTCTGATTTAATGTTAGATGGCTCAAAACATACGCCATTAGCAAAAATCGCTGGCGATGAAATTGATCGCATTATTACATGTATGGCGCCGACAAAAACATTTAACCTAGCTGGGATTCAAGTTGCCTATATGATCGTGACAGATAAGAAAAAGAGAATGTTACTAGAAGCAGTTCATATGGCTAGCGGGCAAGGCTCATTAAATACTTTTGCCGCTGTGGCACTTCAAGCCGCTTATACAGAAGGTTCGCCATGGTTAAACGAAATGCTACCTTACATTTCAGCTAATATGGACTATGTGATTGCCGAATTAGAACAATTACCTGGAATCCATATTACAAAACCTCAAGGCACTTATTTACTTTGGATTGATTATCGAGAATTAGAACTTGATGAAAATGAATTCATGCAACGATTGCTTGAACATGGCAAACTAGCATTAGAGCCAGGTACAAAATATGGCGAAGAGGGTCGCGGATTCCTTCGTATGAACGTTGCTTGCTCATTTGAGACAGTGAAAGACGGTGTTCAGCGCTTTAAGCAAGTACTTCAGTAATAGGAAATAAATAGCAAAGGATATCTCAAGGTTTTTTTGAGGTATCCTTTTTTGTTTAGAATTATATCTCATATGGAGTTTAAGTTTTTGAAGAATGGAGCGAAGATAAAATTTTAACATGGGATTAATGAGAAAATATGATGCCTCGCAATCCTTAATGGCTGCGAGGCATCTGGTACAATCAATTATGCCTCGGCATAATTGCGTCTGGAGGCTTAACTTCTTTCATTTGGGTGTTTGGACACCCAATGAAAGAAGTTAAATATTTTGCTGATTGTTTGTATTATTTTTCTCTGAAAGAATACGTGTTTCGAGTTCCTTTGATTTCATTTCTTGTTTCTTAGAAATTTTACGGAAAACGGTAAAGACAACAATACATAATATAAGCATTATTAAAAATTCAAAAGCTGCAGGAACATAGCCTGATTTATCTTCTGGGAAATATAAAAATTGATACATTAAATGTTTCATGTTTTACACGTCCTTACAATTATTATTCAAAAACTGTAATTGACTCGATTTTCACATCTTCTACTGGTTTATCGCGCATGTCTTTTTCTACGTCTGCAATTTTGTCAACGATGTCCATACCTTCAACAACATGACCAAACACTGTATGTTTATGGTCTAACCAAGGAGTACCACCATTTTGAGCATATGCTTCAATAATCTCTTCTGGGAAGCCAGCACCTTGTAATTGACGAAGCATATCACTTGGAAGGTGCTTCATTTGTACGATAAAGAATTGTGAACCATTTGTGTTTGGACCCGCATTTGCCATTGAAAGTGCACCACGAAGATTAAATACGCTATCAGAGAATTCATCCTCGAAAGAGTTACCCCAGATTGATTCACCGCCCATACCTGTACCAGTTGGGTCACCACCTTGAATCATGAAGTCTTGGATTACACGGTGGAAAATGATGCCGTCGTAGTAACCAGATTTTGCATGGCCTAAGAAGTTTTCAACCGTTTTCGGTGCATGCTCAGGGAATAATTTAATTTTGATGGCACCTAATGTTGTTTTCATTTCTACAAGTACTTCGCCTTCAAGTACTTCTGTTGTTAATTGTGGAAACATTGAAGTCTCTCCTTTAAAAGTAAAATTTCAGTTTCAATGAAAATGATAATACTATCATTTCTGACCTCATTTTAGTCTAACATACTTCTTAATGGTTTTCTTCACCAAAGTATTGACGATTTTTTGCACTTTTATTTTTTGGCTAATAAGCAAAGTCTGGGGTTGATTTCCGTTCCGACTTGGCGCCTCCTTATGGACGGTGTAATAGGTGAGACACTAGAGCGAGCAAGTTGAGGAACGAAGGCTAAAAACATCACGTCCTGTGATAACGCCTTCGTGACCAACATCCTATTGGCCCGAGACCCTGCAGCGTAGCGGGTGTTTTCTGTGCAAAAGCGAAGCGTCAGCAACAACAATGTTTTATCTGTGCGAAAGCGTAGCGTCAGCAACAATGTTTTATCTGTGCGAAAGCGTAGCGTCAGCAACAACAATGTTTTATCTGTGCGAAAGCGTAGCGTCAGCAACAACAATGTTTTATCTGTGCGAAAGCGTAGCGTCAGCAACAACAATGTTTTATCTGTGCGAAAGCGTAGCGTCAGCAACAATGTTTTATCTGTGCGAAAGCGTAGCGTCAGCAACAACAATGTTTTATCTGTGCGAAAGCGTAGCGACAGCAACAACAAAGCGCCCAGCCGAACGGAAATCACCCCCACGTTATGATGACGAACTTACTTTATGAAAATTTATTATCGTATTTAAACATACGAAGAGTTGTTCATACTGCTAGCCAAGGTTTTTGATAAAGTGCAAATAGGTCGGAACGAGTATTTGGAAACCATCCAAAATATGTTATTCTTTTGAGTGACTCATATTTAGAGTGGAGGCACACATGAAAAAGGCTTTTGGTTTTATTATCATTTTACTATCCTTACCTGTCCTTTGGTGGATTAGTACAAATATTAGGACGGAAATCCATGCGGCAAAAGCGCATGAGAAGCAAATTGCTAGCGCTATTCACTTACCGGAAGTTCAACCACAGCTTCCAGTAACACTTATTGATCAAAACGGCAATACATTTAGCGAGGAATATGTCGAATGGAGGCAACCTCTAACACTACAAGAAATCCCTAAAATTGCCCAGGAAATTTTCATCGCTAGTGAGGACGCTCATTTTTATGAGCATATCGGCTTTGACTTCAGTGCTATCGTTCGTGCAGTTGTTGCTAACTCAAGCACAAATTCAACGTCTCAAGGTGCCAGCACTATTACACAACAACTCGTTCGTATGCGTTATTTATCCGATGAAAAAACATATGAGCGAAAATTAACAGAAGTATTTTATTCCTATGAGCTTGAGAAAGAATTTGATAAAGACGCAATTTTAACGATGTATCTAAATGAAGCCTATTTTAGCAATCAAGTTTATGGAATTGGCGGAGCAGCTACCTATTATTTTCAAAAACCACTCCAAGAATTATCTATAGCTGAAATTGCATTTATTGCGGCTATTCCAAATAATCCCTCACTTTATAATCCTTTAAAAAATTTTGATAAAACAAAAGCGAGACAAGAGCGGTTATTAGATACACTCGCAACGAGCGGCGCTATTACAAAAGAAGATGCTAATACACATAAAGCTGAAACGATAACATTAAATGTAAAGAATAAAGCGCAAAGCTACCCTATGTACAGCACTTACGTCCTACAAGAGCTTAAATGGTTAGTTGCAGAAAAAGAAGGCTATGCGGATCGTCTTGCAAAAACACAAAGCGAAGAAGAAAAGAAAAAAATCAAAGCGCAGCTAGACAATCGACTCAAAACATTATTTCAAAATGGATTAACGATTTATACAGCGCTTAATCCAGACAAACAAGCAAATGATGAGAAAAAGATGACGGCCATTCTAGGCTCAGGCAAATTACAAGCAGCCGGAGCAGTTATTGATAATAAATCCCGTGAAGTAGTTAGTCTTTATGCAGGGAAAAACTATGAAAAGTTTGGTTATCATCGAGCCTTTCAAGGAACGCGTCAGCCAGGCTCTGCCTTTAAGCCATTAGCGGTATATGCACCTTTCTTTGAAACGACAGCACATACACCTGATTCTATAGTGAGTGGTGGCAGTTATTGTGTCGGTTCATTTTGTCCACAAAACTATGGCGGCTTTAAATACGGTGATGTACCCATTCGAGTAGCATTTCAATATAGCTACAATACATCGGCTCTCCGTCTGTTGAACACAATCGGAATTGATACAGCATTTAGTTATTTAGATCGCTTTAACTTCCGCTCCATCGTGGCAAAAGACCATAATTACGCTGTCTCCTTGGGAGGCTTAACGTATGGTGTTACAGCACTTGAGCTAGCAGACGCTTATACAAGCTTTATAGATGGCTCATACGTGCAGGCCCATAGCATCCGTAAAGTAACAGCGGCTGATGGAACGGAGCTTTACAGCTGGGATCCAGCACGCGATCAAATTTGGTCACCGAAAACTATTAAGAATATGCGTTCAATCCTTTCAGATGTTGTTACTCGAGGTACAGGACAAGGCGTTTATAGTAGAAGTAACTATATCGGTGCGAAAACAGGAACAACTAACAACTATCGCGACTACTGGCTTGCAGGATTAAACGATGAATACACAGCAGCAGTTTGGCTGGGTTATGATAAGCCACAATCTATGGAAAGATTAGAAGACTATAAGATTCACCATCAACTATTTAATGTTTTACTACAGTAAATAGTCATAAATCCTCAATGAAAAGGAGCAGCCCTAAGTGAAATTCATCACTCTGGGCCGCTCCTTTCATTGCTTTAACGTTTCTATGTAATTTTAAATTTAATGGTTCATCACCAAAAGTTATGGATGACTTTTGTTAAAACATCTACTGTGTAAATAAGTTGATTGTAGTGGAGGCTGGGCGACTCCTTGGAGATTAGCAATAGAGGAACGAAGGCTAAAAGCATCACATCCTGTGATAACGCCTTCGTGACCAACATCGGTGCTGCTGCCGCTTCGCTTTCGCGCAAAAAACATCTGTTGGCCCGAGACCCTGGAGCGCGAGTGAAGCGGCTCATCGGACGCCCCCAGGAAGCTTTGCTCTGTGCGAAAGCGTAGTGCTAACGTAGCGGCAGCAAATGTTTTATCTGTGCGAAAGCGTAGCGACAGCAACAACAAATGTTTTATCTGTGCGAAAGCGTAGCGACAGCAACAACAAATGTTTTATCTGTGCGAAAGCGAAGCGACAGCAACAACAAATGTTTTAACTGTGCGAAAGCGAAGCGACAGCAACAAAGCGCCCAGTCGGAACGGAAATCAACCACACGTTTTAGTGATGATCCCATTTAATGTGCAAACGGTAAGCTTGCCAAGATGCCATTATACAATTTTAAAACAACATAAATTATTAGCGATAATAGTATTGTCCACATAAATAGCTCAAATACTAGTAAGCCAATCGTTCCACCCATCGACATAAACTGACTCATTTTATAGATAAGGTAAATAAAGTAGATAAAAACGGTTAAGACAAAAATACCTACTAAAACGTAAATAAATTGAATAGCGAAAGCTGAACATATTGCACCAACTAATAATATGATGTATCCGCCTCGCGCTTGATGAACTGTCGCACCATCATTATCTTTTGAGAAAAATAACATTCCAAGCTCATGAATAGTTTCCCCTACTAATTTTAATGCTGAAAATAACATAAAAAAGATTCCCGCAAAGACAATTAGTAAAAAAACACGAAGCTCGAAATCGGATAAAAACTCCCGCATGCCAGAATATACACCAATTGCATGAAAAACTTGCAATGATTCACTTACAGCATACATACCAAACGTCAAACTAAATAACAAAATCGTGATTAATGGTAGATAACCATAAATATAAGGGTTTTTCATAAAAAATTTTTTCCTCTATTTTTATTGATAACTTCTTATTTATAATATATCCAAAATTCTTCCACTATCGCAAGCTAAATCCTATGAGTGCATATGCATTCATACAAAAAGTGCGTTATAATTAACCTACTTACTTGCATAAAGGAGGATTTTTTTGTTACAAGTACTTTATATTTTCATTCCAATGCTTGCTGCAATATTTGTGCCATTTTTATATAAACGCATTAAAAATATTCACACAGGCTGGTTTGTTCTTGCAGTCCCTGCTACACTCGCGATTATTTACGCTTCATATATCGCAAAAGTAGCAGATGGTAAAGTTTTTCTTGAAGAGCTTCCTTGGATTCCATCGCTTGATATTTCCGTCGTTTCTTATTTAGACGGACTTAGCTTGCTATTCTCATTACTAATTACCGGAATTGGCTCGTTAGTCGTACTTTACTCTATTTTTTACTTAGACAAACATAAAGAAAGATTACATAATTTTTATGTTTACTTATTACTATTTATGACCGCAATGCTAGGAGTAGTACAGTCAGATCATTTAATTTCTTTGTACTTCTTTTGGGAGCTAACATCCATTTCGTCATTTTTACTAATTGGCTACTGGTATTCTCGTGATGCATCTCGCTTTGGTGCACTTAAATCAATGATGATTACAGTCGGCGGCGGCTTAATGATGTTAGGGGGATTCATCCTTCTGTATTTAATGGGGGGAACGTATTCAATCCGTGAACTTATTGTCATGGCACCTAATTTAGTGCAGCATCCAATGTTCACTTGGTCACTCGTTTTAATACTTTTAGGCGCATTTACAAAATCTGCACAATTCCCATTCTACATTTGGTTACCAGATGCAATGGAAGCGCCAACACCAGTAAGTGCATACCTTCACTCTGCAACAATGGTAAAGGCAGGTATTTATTTAGTTGCACGCTTTACACCAATTTTCGCAGTTTCTGAGCTTTGGGTATGGCTCGTTACAGGCGTAGGTATTTTAACGCTATTCTGGGGTTCGTTCTTTGCTGTGAAACAAACAGATTTAAAAGGAATCCTTGCGTTCTCTACAGTGAGTCAGCTTGGCCTTATTATGTCATTGCTCGGAGCTAGTGCCTTAGCATTTCATGGCAATGGGGCAACAGATACGATTAAATTTGCTGCTTTTGCGGCGATCTTCCACCTGATCAACCATGCAACATTTAAAGGAAGCTTATTCATGATTGCAGGTATTGTCGATCATGAAACAGGTACACGTGATATTCGTAAGCTTGGTGGCTTAATGAGTATTATGCCGCTTAGCTTTACAGTTGCGGCAATCGGAAGCTTATCAATGGCCGGTCTACCGCCATTTAACGGCTTCTTAAGTAAGGAAATGTTTTTAACAGCAATGCTTGCACTGCAAAATTTTGAATTTTTTGGCTTTGACACATGGGGAGCACTCTTCCCGATTGTCGCTTGGGTTGCTAGTATTTTCACATTTGTCTACAGCTTCTATTTTGTTTTTAGAACATTTACTGGTAAATATACACCAGAGAAATTACCTCATAAACCACATGAGGCACCGATTGGCATGCTGATTTCACCGATGATTTTAGCAGCATTAGTGGTAACAATATTCTTTATTCCGAACCTAGTAGGGGATACTTTTGTAAAGCCAGCAGTACAAGCTATTCAGCCATTCTTATATGATTCACCAAAGGATATTAATATTCACGTGGCGGCTTGGCATGGTGAAATTACACCTGAATTAATCATGACATTTGGCATAGTAATTATTGGGGTTCTATTGTTTGTATCATTACCGAAATGGCAGGGTATTTATCAAAAATTCCCACGATCTTTAACATTGAATAATGCATACGACAAAATAATGCTTGGACTAGACGTAGGGTTAAATCGTGTATCACGTCTATATATGACGGGCTCTATGCGTCATTACCTGCTATATATGTTTAGTAGTATTGCAGCGATTGTCATAGGTTCTTTATTTGTGAAGAAGGCCTTTACAGTCTCCTTCCAAGATACTGCACCTATTCGTCCTTACGAAATCATTTTAGTCGTAGTATTAGTCATTGGAACAGCTATTACAATTCTGGCAAAGTCACGCTTAACAGCGATTATAGGCCTTGGTGCTGTCGGCTACACAGTAGCATTGTTCTTCGTTATTTTTAATGCTCCTGATTTAGCATTAACACAACTTGTCATTGAAACGATTTCTGTAGCGCTATTTTTACTAGCGTTTTATCATCTACCGAAGCTTGGAAAACGAGAAGAGCGCATGAGATTCCAATTGAATCGTGCAATTGTTTCCATTGCTGTCGGTGTTATGGTTACGCTTATAGCACTGTCTGCACATTCACAAAAATTGATTCCTACGATTTCGAAGTATTATGAGGAAACAGTTTATTCAGAAGCTGGCGGTGGAAACATTGTCAATGTAATTTTAGTAGACTACCGTGGCTTTGATACATTATTTGAAATTACAGTGCTAGGAATTGCCGGAATGGCCATTTTAGCAATGATTAAGCTACGCATGAATAGAAAGGAGAAATCGCATGAAAACAAATGATGTCATTATACAATTTACAACAAAAATTGTATTCTTCATTATTTTCTTCTTCTCCATTCATATCTTCCTTGCTGGTCATTACACACCTGGGGGCGGCTTCGTCGGTGGACTTTTAACATCGAGTGCTATCGTACTTTTAGTCCTTGCCTTTGATTTAAATACGGTTCGTAAAGTTTTACCAATAAATTATACGTATTTAACTGCAATTGGCTTACTTCTAGCCCTAGCAACAGCCGCTTTTCCAATGTTTGTAGGTAAACCATTTTTCACACATTTCTTTGATTATTTCGATTTACCGCTTCTAGGCAAACAGTCATTACACACGGCTATGCTTTTTGATAGCGGTGTCTATTTGGTTGTTGTCGGCGTTACGATGACCATTATTCAAACGATTGGGGAGGATGAATAATGGAAATAATTATGGCGTTTGTCATTGGCTTTTTGTTTATGGCAGCGGTTTATTTAATCTTATCCAAAAGCTTATTGCGTATTATTATCGGGACAGGTCTTTTAAGTCATGGTGCTCATCTTCTCATTTTAACGATGGGCGGGCTTGGTGGAGAAGCACCACCTGTTTTAAAGGAAGGGGCAAAAACTTTTGCAGACCCATTACCACAAGCGCTTATTTTAACTGCGATTGTTATTAGCTTTGGGGTAACTGCTTTCTTCCTTGTACTTGCTTACCGTTCTTACCAAGAACTCGAGACAGATGATATAAGCTTAATGAGAGGAAGTGATGAGGATGAATAACTTCCTTCTACTGCCCATCATCATCCCGTTTTTCTTCGGCATGATTTTAATGTTTGGGCAAAAAAATTTAAAATACCAACGTTCATTCGCATTACTAGGAATAGGACTTGCACTTATATCAGCCATTTCACTGCTTATAAAGGTGAAGAATGATGGTATTCAAAAGGTGACGTTCGGTGACTGGCCTGTGCCGTATGGTATAACGATGGTTTCAGATATGGTGTCCGCACTACTTGTCACAACAACGCTACTGATTGCCATCTTTGTTGTTTGGTATGGCTTTGGTTCCATCACTAAGGAACGTGAACGCTTCTTCTATTATCCTGGAATCATGTTTATTTTAACTGGGGTTAACGGGGCATTTACGACAGGCGATATTTTTAACCTTTTCGTATTCTTCGAGGTATTGTTAATGGCCTCTTATTTGCTCATCGTTCTTGGGGGCGAAAAAGGACAGCTTAAAGGTTCCATTAAATATATTTTAATTAATGTTATTTCATCTGCATTATTTGTTATAACAGTTGCCTTCCTATACTCAGTAGTAGGTACATTAAACATGGCAGATATTGCAGTAAAAATTGCTGACATTAATCAGCCAGGTATTGTTACGGTTATAGCTGTACTATTTTTAATGGTATTTGGGTTAAAAGCGGCTATTTTCCCTCTATACTTCTGGCTTCCAACTTCTTATGCGGCAGCTCCAATACCAGTGCTAACGCTATTTGGTGCACTATTAACAAAGGTTGGCATTTACGCGATTACTCGAACATATACATTGTTCTTCGTTCATGATTTATCATATACGCATGATCTACTAATGGCATTAGCAGTTGCAACAATTATTGCGGGCTGTATCGGTGCTCTTGCCTATCACGATGTGAAGCTTATCATTATCTATAATATCGTCATTGCTGTAGGTGTTATTTTATTCGGTGTATCTCAAATGAATGAAATCGCCCTAAAAGGTGCCATGTTCTATTTAATTCATGACATGCTTATAAAAGCAGCGCTCTTTATGTTGATAGGTATAGTGATTTACATTACGGGCACATCTGATTTACGAAAAATGGGCGGTCTTATGAATAAATATCCTGCCCTCGGTTGGTTCTATTTAATTGCAGCATTTGGTTTAGCAGGGATTCCCCCACTTAGCGGCTTCGTCGGAAAGCTGTTAATTGCTCAGGGAGGCTTTGAAGCAGGCAGTAAATGGAGCAGTATTTTTATTTTAGCTTCGTCACTTCTCGTGTTATTGTCAGTTATTCGTATTTTCCTTTATGCCTTTTGGGGTGAGGAAAAAGAAACGACAGGTACTGTCGATAAAAAAGTCTATCATACATTATTCGTACCTACTGTTATTCTAGTGCTCATTACCGTAGCCTATGGTGTTGGTTCTGAATGGATTACCCCATTTATGGACGATGCAGCAAAACTATTAAGTGATCCATCTATTTATATAGATGCTGTATTGAAGGAGGATTAGTGATATGGCATTTCAAATTATTTTAAATGTTATGCTTGCCTTTGTTTGGATGTTCCTTTCTTCTAATTACACAGCAACAGGCTTTATCATTGGGTTCATTCTCGGTATTGTATTACTCATTATTATGCGTAGATTTTTTACAACCCGTCTTTACGTCTACCGCATATGGGCAATCATTAAACTGACTTTACTCTTTTTAAAAGAGTTAGTGTTAGCGAATATACAAGTGCTTCGAGTGGTCTTAAAGCCAAAGTTGGATATGCAGCCTGCGTTCTTTGCCTATCCTACTGTTTTAACACAAGAATGGGAAATTACATTATTATCGAGTCTCATTACGTTAACACCTGGTACTGTAGTAGTGCACGTATCAGATGATGCAAAAACGTTGTATGTACATGCTATAGACATGAGTGATGTCGATGAAGCAATTACTGCAATTCGGGATTCATTTGAGAAAGCGATTTTGGAGGTGAGTAAATCATGACAACGTTTATTATTACTGCAATTGTGGTGATTTGCTTATCGATGGTTGCAGTTATTTATCGAATGGTAAAAGGACCTTCTGCATCCGACCGTGTGGTAGCATTGGATTCATTAGGTGTATCAGTCATCTCGCTAATTGGACTGTTTTCAGTATTGGTTGAAACAAGCTTCTTTCTGGAGATTATATTATTGTTAGCGATCTTATCGTTTATCGGTACGGTTGCTTTCTCTAAATTCATAGAGAAAGGAGATATCATTAAACGTGACAATACTCGCTAATAGTTTAGTTATCTTTTTCATTTCTATCGGGGTGCTATTTATTGTCGTGACTGCCATTGGTCTTGTCCGTTTACCTGATTTGTACACACGTGCTCACGCTGCTTCAAAAAGCGCAACGCTCGGTGTCATGTGCGTACTTATTGGCGTATTCTTTCACTTCTGGCTCATTGAAGATCACTTTAACCCCCGCATTTTGCTTGGTATACTGTTCCTGTTCATCACAGGTCCTGTTGGAGGACATATTATGACTCGCTCCTCATACATCGCTGGTGTAAAGCCTTGGAAAGGCACAGTACACGACGAGCTTGGTCCTGAAATTGATCGAATGAAAAAGGAACAAGGCATTAAATAACTTTACAAAAAAAGTGGCAATGAATAGACTTCATTGGCCACTTTTTTAATTGTTTGATAGCATAAAAAATTCCTTTTCTAAACCAATACCTTCCCAAAAGTTTAATGCTAAGTCATTTTCTAAATCTACATAAACATTTACTACAGTAGTATCATGTTCGTCATTAAACCAATTCACTAAATCATCTACTAGACGTTTAGCAATCTTCTGTCTTCTATATACTGGTACCACATAAACTTCGTCTATTTGACCATAGTTCATATCGTAAATAAAATCTTTTTTGATCGATGCCAATCCAAAACCAATCATTTCATTATTTTCATTCGTTGCTATATAAATGGCCCCATATTTTGATTCAATATATTGTTCTAGCTGTTCTTGAATTGCCTTCCTTTCACTCTCCCCTAATTCACAATCTGCCGTTTCTATGGCATTTTCATTCCATAGTTCCAATATTTCATTTAATAATTTCTGGTTTACAACATCCTTAGTTAATAGTTGAATATGTATGCTCATTTCTTTCATCTCCTATAACGTTTGATGATTTAATCATCTCACAATATATGGAATAATTCGATTAAAACAGGAGAATTTCTCATATAAAAAATCTGCCACCTCAAAAGTAAGCAGATTCTTTATAAAAAGAAATTTATAAAATATAAACTCATCACTATAACGTATGATTGTAATCCTAAATATATCCTTTTGAAGTTAATATATCTGTGAGCTGTTCTACGCATTTTTCGATAGAATGGAGTTCTGTGTCTAAAATAATTTCTGGAATTTCCGGTTCTTCATAAGGAGCACTAATCCCAGTAAAATTAGGAATTTCCGCATTACGTGCTTTTTTATAAAGACCTTTTGGATCACGCTTTTCACACGTTTCAACAGAACACTTCACATACACCTCTATAAATTCCCCAGCTTCCACAAGCTCACGGACAACTTGACGATCTTCTCGGTAAGGTGAAATAAAAGCAGTTAGAACAATTTGTCCATTTTCTACAAAAAGCTTAGATACCTCTCCAATACGTCTTATATTTTCCTTTCGACCAGCTTCATCAAATCCTAAATCCTTATTTAAGCCATGGCGAACATTATCACCATCTAAGACAAATGCTTGATTGCCACGTTCAAAGAGTCGGCGTGCAAATGCATTCGCCACAGAGGATTTTCCGGATGCTGATAAACCTGTAAACCATAAAATAAAGCTTTTATGCTTGTTTTGTGTACGACGCTCCTCTTTCGTAATAGACGCTTCGTGCCAAACGATGTTTGAACTCACTTTATAACCTCCTGACGCATTCCTTTAATTAGTACATCTACAACCTCTTGACGACTAAATGTACCTGGAGGCACTTCGCCATTACGCAACATTTCACGAACCTTAGTACCCGATAAAATGACATGCGCTGAGCTTTCATGTGGACAAGTTTTCGTCGTTGCCATCCCCTCACATTTATTGCAATAGAAGCTATGCTCAAATTTTAATGGAATAATTCCTAATTCATCTTCCGTAAATTGTTCAAAGATTTTTTGTGCATCGTATGTACCATAGTAATCGCCAACACCTGCATGATCACGCCCAACGATAAAGTGTGTACAGCCATAATTTTTTCGTACAAGTGCATGGAAAATAGCTTCCCTTGGTCCTGCATAACGCATGGCAGCTGGAAACACCCCTAATTGCACACGATTTTCAGGATAATAATTTTTCAGTAAAACTTCGTAGCTTTCCATGCGAATTGCTGCTGAAACATCATCTGATTTCGTTTCCCCAACTAGTGGATTTAAAAATAACCCATCAATTGTTTCAAGTGCAGCCTTTTGAATATATTCATGTGCTCGATGTACAGGATTCCGTGTTTGGAAGCCAACAATTGTTTTCCAGCCCCTTTCTGCAAAAAGCTGACGTGTTTCAAACGGATCAAATGAATAGGCTGGGAACTTTTGCTCTAGACGTTTTACTAATGTAATTTTTCCGCCCACATAAATACTTGGACGTTCATGCAACTTTTTAACACCAGGATGCTCCAAATCCTCGGTGCCGTATATTAACAATGCCTCTTTCCGTTTATTTGGCTCATAAATGTCAGCAACTTCAATAACGCCATAAACAACATCACCATATACTAATTTTGCCTCATCACCCTTCTGCAATGTTGCAGCTACATCCTTTACTACAGGTAATGTAATCGGAATACTCCATACCACGCCTGACGCTAAACGTGTATGTTCAACAACTGATTCATAATCTTCCTGCGTTAAAAAGCCTTCAACCGGACTGTAACCGCCAATAGCAATTAGCTCTAAATCACTAAGTGAAATGGCATCAAGCTCAATAACTTTATTTATATGCGTTATATCCTTTTCTGGATTAAAGGCTTGCACTAATAGTCCACCATGTGGTTGTAAACTCATAAAAATCTCCTCCTAATTTTATTGAATTACTCAGTTTTATATTTAATCAAGCGTGTTGATTGACCATTTTTATCCACTATAATTAATTAGAAGGCTCTGGCTTTCCCACGGGAGTCGAGTAGCCCTGCGCTACAATCAGTTAAAATGGACATACATTAGTAAAATATCAACAAAAAAATCATTTTATCAGCCCATAATAAATGATTGGGAATTCTTCTGAATTGACCGGCTTCCTTACAAGTGGTCAGGGTCACCTCTGATTTGAACAACTCCTCTTTAAAAGTGGTCTTGGCCCCAGTTGATCCAAAAGTAATTCGGGTATTTAAATTCCTTCACCAGCATCGTATATTGAGCGCTCTTCTTCACGCATTGTTCGCATTAAGCTAATGACACCAAGCGTTCCAACAATAACACTGCCAATTAGTACGATGATATAGAAATCTTTCTCTAAGAATAGCTGTACTAAAAAATAGGAGATGGCTAAAGAAAGAATTGGAGAAACAATCCAAATGCGGATTATTTTTTTCACAATATGCTTATGAAAAATTTGTTTCCCGTTTTTGGCCATCCCCATACCGATAATTGAAGAGGATGTTACTTGTGTTAACGGCACGGGAAGTCCAAAGATAGAGCTTATACCGACTAGTAATGCACCTGTACTCGATATTAGTATCCCTTCTGCTTTCTCAAAGCGCATAATTTTTTTCCCGTTTGTTTCAAGCACTCGTTTTCCAAGTAGCATGGCACCAAGCGCTACAAATGCCCCACCAAGCAATATTCCTGTTGTTACACTCATCATTCCTGCACCAACGAGAGGTCCAACTGCATTTGCTACGTTATTCATCCCTGCTGAAAACGCTTCGAAAAATCCAGCGAACACAAGTAGGATCGTTAATATTGAATGATCTTTTAACCAACCCTTAACACTTAATTTATACAGCCACTTCCCAAAGACAAATGCAATGATAAACGCTATGATTGGCACTATTACCCAAAATGATATGATGACGAGCAATGATTTAATATATAACACTTTGTAGGCGATCCCTACACCTACAACTGCTCCTACTGTCACTTCACTTGTCGATAATGGGATGCCTAAAAGATTGGCGAGAAATAGTGAGCTTGTCGCAGAAATCAAAATAATAATGACAATCTTTACTGTAATGTACTCCTGCGGCATTATGCCGGAGCTGATTGTTTTTACTACCTCTCCACCTCCAAGGACTGCCCCCAAAAAAACACCAACTGAGCAAATGAGCAATGCTTGCCAAGCTTTTTTGATGGCACCTGCTCCGTAAGCAACTCCCATTGAGGCTGCCGCTCCACTAGCACCTATGTTCATCGCAAAAAATAAACTAATCGCTATTGCTATATATTCAAGCATGGTAAAACTCCTTTATTCATGTAATCCACACTCCGTTTTACCAGACCCTTGCCATCTGCCTGAACGTAAATCATCCATTGTAAATGCCGGTTTTGTACAGTGCTGGCAGCCGACGCTTGGATAGCCTCTGTCATGCAATGGATTGTACGGTAAACTATGCTTTGAGACATAGCGCCAGACATCCTTCCAAGTCCAATGAATAAGTGGACAAATTTTAATGGATTGAAACTTATCGTCACGATTGATAAAGTTCGTATTTTGCCGGGTTGGTGATTGCTCACGACGTAACCCTGATATCCAAGCCTTTGCGCCCGCCAACGCTCCATGTAACGGCACAATCTTGCGAATTTCACAGCATTTATTTGGATTGGAACTCCATAATTCATCACCATATTGAGCTGCTTGTTGTTCGAGAGTAAGTTCTGGTTTTTGCATAATAATGTTCAGCTTCGGATATTTTTCTTTTACTTTATCAATCGTTTCATATGTTTCCTTAAAATGAACATCTGTATCTAAAAAGATAATCGTAGCATCGGGCTTTACCTTTGAAATAAGGTCAATTAAGACAATTCCCTCAATCCCAAAGCTACATGCATAGACGATATCCTCGCCATATTCAGCGTAACTCCACTGTAAAACCTCTAGTGCAGCCTTATAGGTTTCGTCTACCTGAAAATTCAATGTTGGCTCATGCCAAGTTGCATATGTTAACATATAATCCCCCTCTTAACGAAAAAAGGCGTTCTAACGAAAGACATATATAGACATGTCTTCGTTAAAACGCCTCTAGTTTGACTAGCCAGCTATTTAACTTCTTTCAGTAGAAGTTTCCCACCTATATAGGTGGTGAGATGAATGCAGTTTTAAGTCACTTTTCAGCGGTATCCAAAAATCCGCTGAAATAAGTTAAAGCCTCCGGCGGATGGGAAAGGAGTTCGCAAAGGATGTTAGCCTAAAATCATCGCATCCATGCGATAACGGCTAACTGACCTGCATCGGTAAAAACGCCACGTCCTGTGGCATTACCGAAATGACCGACATCGTGTCGGCCCTCGTGCAGGACTAAGCACAAAGCCGATTCCGGACGCAATTATGCCGAGGCATAATTGATTGATTGTTCACTAGTATTGGCTACCACGTTCTACAATCATTTTTCTTATTACCAAATATATACTAAAGCACACCTAGTAGTCAACTAGGTTTTTTACAAATAATTCATTTCAATGAGCCCAAATTTTTATACTGTACTCTTGCATATGATGATAATCAAAAGAAGTATTTTTAATTCCTTGTTGACTAATAGGAAATATATGTTTAATGTATAACTAAGCTTTGAATCAAACCAATATAAAAATGCTGATCAGAGGATCTGAAGGCCATCTACTTAAGACGATTATTATTCGTTCTGGTAGATGGTCTTTTGTATTTCCTAAATCAAAAAGGAGCGTAATTTTATGAAAAAAAGGAAACATCTTTTCCAATCGTTAGTACTTATCTCTGCATTAGCTCTAACATTAACAGGTTGTGGTAGCAGCTCTTCTGAAAAAGATATAGGTGCTCAGGATACAAAAAAATCTGTAGAACTATTAAATGTATCCTATGATCCAACACGTGAGCTTTACGAGGAATTCAACAAAGATTTTATAAAAAAATGGAAGGATGAAACCGGTCAAGATGTAACGATAAAACAATCACATGGGGGCTCTGGTAAACAGGGGCGAGCTGTAATTGATGGTCTAGAGGCAGATGTTGTTACACTAGCACTAGCTTACGATATTGATGAGATTGCACAAGCTCGAGACCTATTAAATAAAGATTGGCAAACAGAATTTGAAAATAACTCTACTCCTTATACATCAACTATTGTCTTTTTAGTACGCAAAGGCAATCCAAAGGGCATTAAAGACTGGGGTGATTTAACAAATGACGATGTATCTGTCATTACACCAAATCCTAAAACATCTGGTGGTGCACGGTGGAATTATTTAGCCGCTTGGGCCTATGCAGGGAAATTATATAAAAATGATGAGGCAAAAATAAAAGAATTTATGAAAGCTCTATATAGCAATGTAGAAGTACTGGATTCTGGTGCACGCGGTGCTACAACAACATTTGTTGAACGTAAAATTGGTGACGTCTTAATTGCATGGGAAAATGAAGCATATTTATCGCTCCATGAATTGGGTGACGAGTTTGATATCATTACACCTTCTTTAAGTATTTTAGCTGAGCCACCTGTGGCAATCGTTGACAAAATCGTTGATAAAAAAGGTACACGCGAAGTAGCAGAGGCTTATTTAAAGCATTTATATAGTGAGCGTGGCCAAGAAATTGCTGCAAAAAATTACTATCGACCACGAAATGAAAAAATTCTAGCAAATTATCAAGAGCAATTCCCAAAACTTGAACTCGTTTCAATCGATGATTTCGGTGGTTGGGGAGAAGCCCAAACGAAGCATTTTAAAGATGGTGGTACATTCGATGAAATTTATGTACCTCAATAAGGAGGCATGTGATGAGTAGTTTAACTGTTAATAAAAAAACACGCCGCATTATTCCAGGTTTCCACCTTTCCTTGGGCTATACGATGCTATATGTTAGCTTGCTAGTCTTATTGCCGCTATCGATGATTTTTATTCATACAATGTCCTTAAGCTGGGCGGAGTTTGTTCATATTGTGACCGCTCCTCGTGCAGTCGCTTCCTATAAGGTAAGTTTCAGTACTGCACTCGCTGCTGGTTTATTAAATGTTATTTTTGGCACAATCATTGCATGGGTGCTTGTACGCTACCGCTTTCCGTTTAAACGAATCATCGATGGACTTGTCGATTTACCATTTGCTTTGCCAACTGCTGTAGCTGGAATTGCCTTAACGTCACTCTATGCGCCAAATGGTTGGATTGGTCAATTTTTTAATTTTAAAATTGCCTTTACGCCACTCGGCATTATCATTGCCCTTACATTTATCGGGCTACCATTTGTCGTTCGTACTGTGCAGCCTGTCTTACAAAATATTAGCGTTGAGGTTGAGGAAGCCTCTGCAAGCCTTGGAGCGACTCGTCTACAAACCTTTCGTAAAGTGATTTTTCCAGAGCTTGCTCCTGCCATTTTAACAGGATTTTCATTAGCCTTTGCACGTGCACTAGGAGAGTATGGCTCTGTTGTTTTTATCGCAGGTAATATGCCGATGAAGACTGAAATTACGCCATTAATCATTATGACTAAGCTCGAGCAATATGACTATGCTGGTGCAACTGCTATTGCAGTGGTGATGCTTGTCACGTCCTTCATCCTATTATTTAGCATTAATTTAATACAATGGTTGGCAAATCGTCGCTTTGTACATTAGGAGGTATTTATGGGACAGTCTACATTTATTCAGCAAGTTGCTCCTGAAAAAAATAATGCAGTGACAAAGTCTGCTGCCTTACAAGAGCCACGTTTTGTCCGATATACGCTAACATTTATTGCGCTAGCTTTTTTAGCATTTTTCATTGTGCTTCCACTAGTATCCATTTTTTTCACTGCCTTTCAAAAAGGAGTCGACGTATATGTAGCAGCTATCACACATCCAGATGCATTGGCAGCTATTAAGTTAACCTTAACTGTCGTCGCGATTGCCGTACCATTAAATGCAATCTTTGGCGTTATGGCTGCTTGGGCTTTAACAAAGTTCAACTTTAAAGGGAAAAATCTATTACTTACAATCGTCGATCTTCCTTTTGCAGTATCTCCCGTTATTGCAGGTTTAGTGTTTATTTTGTTATTTGGCTCACAGGGGCTATTTGGGGATTTGCTATTTGAGCATGACATAAAAATTGTTTTTGCACTACCTGGTATTGTCCTAGCTACTATCTTTGTCACATTGCCCTTTGTTGCGCGGGAGCTCATTCCTCTTATGCAGACACAAGGTACTTCCGAAGAAGAGGCGTCCATTTCACTTGGTGCTAATGGTTTTAAAACATTTTGGTATGTGACATTGCCAAATATCAAATGGGGCTTATTGTATGGCCTTATACTTTGTAATGCTCGGGCAATCGGTGAATTTGGCGCTGTTTCTGTTGTATCAGGGCATATTCGTGGAATGACAAATACAATGCCTCTTCATATTGAAATTTTATACAATGAGTATCAATTTGCAGCAGCTTTTGCCGTTGCTTCACTGATGAGCGTGATCGCTATTATTACACTTATCGTTAAAGATATTGTTGCTTGGAAATCAAAATCTACTTAAAGGAGGTATTGTCAGCATGAGTATCCACATTAAAAATGTATCGAAAAAATTCGGTTCCTTTCAAGCTTTAGAAGATGTTTCTCTTCATATTCAATCAGGTGAACTGGTTGCCCTTCTCGGCCCATCTGGTTCTGGCAAAACTTCTTTACTACGAGTTATTGCTGGGCTTGAAACGTCAGATGTTGGAGAGATTTTATTTGACGGCCAATCGATGATCGATCGCCATCCAAAGGAGCGCAATGTTGGCTTTGTGTTCCAGCATTATGCACTTTTTCGCCATATGACAGTTTTTGATAATGTCGCTTACGGTCTTAAAGTACGTCCTCGTCAAACAAGACCATCTAAATTAGAAATAAAGAACAAAGTGATGGAGCTTCTAAGACTCGTCAAACTAGAAAATTTTTCTGATCGTTATCCAACACAGCTTTCGGGTGGGCAACGTCAGCGAGTCGCACTTGCCAGAGCTCTGGCCGTGGAGCCCAAGGTGCTCTTATTAGATGAACCTTTTGGAGCATTGGATGCTAAAGTGCGCAAGGAATTGCGTCGTTGGCTTCGAAAGCTTCACGATGATTTTCATATTACAAGTATTTTTGTCACACACGATCAGGAAGAGGCACTTGATGTTGCAGACCGAATTGTCGTGATGAACAACGGCAAGATAGAGCAAATTGGTAGCCCAGACGACGTATACACAAATCCAAAGAGCCCTTTTGTTTATGATTTTTTAGGTAATGTGAATCTCTTTAAAGGACGGTTACATAATGGGAAGCTCCTACATGGTGAATTTGCGATTGATGTACCTGACGTACAGGTACACACAGAGGATCATGCAGTAGGCTATGTACGTCCCCATGATATTCATATTGAGAAAACAAATGTATCTGGTACTGTCCCCGTCAAAGTAAGCCATATTCATTTGCTCGGACCTATCGTGCAGGTTGAGCTACATCGTGAAGATATGGATGAATTTTTAGAGGCAGAACTGACTAAAGAACAATTTACTAATCTTCAGCTTAAGGTTGGTGACCATGTATTTGTCAAACCAAAACAATTAAAAGTCTTTATCCCCGAAGACTTTTCCATTTAAAAAAGCCGTGTAGCAAATTTCTTTGCTACACGGCTCATGTTATTAAAAAACTATTATGTCATTGAAATTTAGATGCCCCACTAAATATAGTATGGCTCTCCTGCAAAACGAGGGGTTGATTTCCGTTCCGACTGGGCGCTTTCCTGGGGGCGTCCGATGAGCCGCTTCACTCACGTTGCTCGCTCCAGGGTCTCATCTGTGATGCTGATCCCCAAGGAGTCGCCCAGTCTCCACTCCAATCAACCACTTCACATAGAGTGTATCTTCTGGCATGTATAGTGATAGAACGGAACTTCAGCAATGTATCAACCACTCGTTTTGTAGAAGAGACTTATTTTATTTTATATGACACCTTAATTTTTAACACTCTAGTTTTTAAACAACATAAGCCCTGTAGCAGAGAAAGTTTGCTACAGGGTCATTATTTTATTTATGATGAAAATCTCGTCCGTCGTACACAGCTGTTACATAACCCGTACGAATAACAAAATCACCGAAATGCTCACCATCTAGACGTTCCTTCGTATAGTGGAGCAGGATTGGTCGAAGCTCCGCTAATATCTCCTCCTCACCTATATTTTCACGATATATTTTATTGAGACGCTCACCAGTAAAACTTGCTCCTAAATACATATTATATTTCCCTGGACCTTTACCGATAAACCCAATCTCGGCCATTGCTGCACGCGAGCAACCATTCGGACAGCCTGACATGCGAATAACGATTTCTGTATCGTTTAAGCCCGCTTCTTCAATAATTGTTTCTATTTTTGTAATTAGAGAAGGCAGGTAACGCTCGGCTTCTGCCATAGCTAAACCACATGTTGGTAATGATACGCAAGCAATCGAATTTCGGCGCAATGCAGAATAGTGCGCTCCATCTGTAAGGTTATATTGCTCAATAATAGCAGCAATTTTTTTCTTCTTTTGCGGCGTCACATTACTAATCATTAAATTTTGGTTTGGCGTTAAGCGAAAATCACCTGAATGCACTTTCGCAATTTCACGTAATCCTGTTAACAGCTCATAATTTTCAAAGTCCTTAATACGACCATTTTGAATAAATAATGTATAATGCCATTGACCTTCTGCCCCTTTAATCCAACCAAACTCATCACCCGTGCGATTAAACGTAAATGGACGGGCCTCTTGAATAGTCCAACCTAGACGACGAGTTAGTTCTTCGTTAAACCACTCAAGTCCTCTTGCATCAATTGTATATTTAAAACGTGCATTTTTACGAACCGAACGATTCCCATAATCGCGCTGAATCGTAATAATTTTCTCCGCTGTTTCCAGTAGTTTATCAGGTGTGATAAAGCCAATTATGCGAGCAAGCTGTGGGTATGTTTCATGATCGCCATGTGTCATGCCCATTCCTCCACCAACAGCTACGTTAAAGCCTACTAGCCTATCCTCCTCCACAATTGCAATCAGCCCTATATCTTGTGAGAATACGTCCACATCATTACTTGGCGGAATCGCAATACCAATTTTAAATTTCCGTGGCAAATATTGCGCACCATATATAGGTTCAACTTCTTCTTCCTGACTATCAACTACCTTTTCGCCATCTAGCCATAGTTCATGGTAAGCTCGTGTTCTAGGTAGTAAATGCTCACTTAATTTGGCAGACCAATTATAAATTTCCTCATGTAATGCGGATTGATTTGGATTCACATTACACATCACATTACGATTGACATCTCCACAGGCTGCAAGAGAATCTAATAACACCTCATTAATTTCCTGCATATATTTTTTAACATTCCATTTTAAAATGCCGTGCACTTGAAATGCCTGACGTGTCGTTAATTTTAAGGAGCCATTACCATACTTTCTCGCCATTTCATCCATTACTAGCCATTGTGCTGAAGTTGCTGCTCCGCCCGGTGTACGGACACGCACCATAAATTGGTAGGCAGGCTCAAGCTTTTGGCGCTGGCGTTCATTCCGAAGATCACGGTCGTCTTGTAAGTAACTACCATGGAATTTCATTAGACGGTTATCATCCTCTGGAATACCTGAACTTAATGGATCGTTCATCGTACGCTCTAATGTTCCGCGTAGATAATTACTATCGTTTTTAATACGCTCTACATCACTAGGCTTCCCCGGTTGTGGAGGTAAAATAATTTTCCCTGTCATTTGTTATCGCTCCTTTAATCAATTATGCCTCGGCATAATTGCCGCTGTCGCTTCGCTTTCGCGCAGAAAACACTTGTAGCTGTCGCTACATAAAACACTTGTCGATAGAAGTTAATAAACGTCACGTTGATAGCGTTTCTGCTGTTTTAGCTCATTGACAAAGGCTTTAGCTTCCTCTGGCGTTTTTTGTCCCTGTTGTTCAATAACGCGACGAATTGTTGCATCAACATCAGCCGCCATCGACTCTTTATCGCCACAGACGTAAATGACAGCTCCTTGCTCTAGCCATTCATAAAAAGCGAAAGCATTTTCCTCAATTTTATGTTGAACATATATTTTTCTATCTGTATCACGTGAGAAAGCGACATGCAATTGACTTAGTGTGCCTGAAGAAAGCCAACCTTGCCAATCTGTTTGATAAAGAAAGTCTGTGACAAAGTGTTGATCACCAAAAATTAGCCAAGCTTTCCCTCCGATTCCTAATTCCTCACGCTCCTCTAAAAATGCACGGTACGGGGCAACACCTGTTCCAGCACCAATCATAATAATCGGTGTATCCTCATGCTCTGGTAGTTTAAAGTTCGGATTTTTATGAACATATACCGGTAATGTGTCACCAATTTGAATACGTTCTGCTACGCTTCCGGAGCAAACGCCAAGACGTTGACGTCCATTCGTCTTATAGCTTACTTTCCCAATTGTTAAATGTACCTCTTCACTATTTGCTTTTTGACTACTAGCAATAGAATATAGACGTGCTGGAATTTTACGTAGTAAATCTACAAATTGCTGCGCATCCCATGTAAATGGTGCAAAGTCTTCCACAACGTCAAGTAAATCTCTTCCTTTTGCATAGTCCTTCCAAGAATTAGAGTCCTCTAATAGCTTTGTAAATTCCTGATGGACCGTATAGGCACCAATTTTTTTTAACAATGGCTTAGATAACACTGTAATTTCTAGTTTTGTTTGCAATACATCCTTTAATGGCAGTGTTTCTTCAAAGACGTTTACCTCAGTTTGTGGATCAAACTGTAACGCTGTGATTAAAGCATCGACTAATCTTTCATCATTTTCCGGTTGAATACCGATACTATCTCCTGGTTCAAAATAAAAATTTGCACCTTCGATGGATAATTCAATATGACGTGTTTCTTTATTTGATCCTCTGCCATTTAAATTAATGTTTTCAAGTACTTCAGCATAAAACGGATTTTTACGAGAATATGTAGTGTCTCCTTGTGCTGTTTTATTTTGTGTAGTCGTTATATCAGCTACATCTGTCTGTTGCAGCAGCTCCTGCTGAACAGCTGAGAACCAACGTGCTGCCTCGACATCATAATCCACATCACAATCTGTGCGAGGTACGATTCGAGTTGCTCCTAACTTTGCAAACTGTTCATCAAAATCCTTTCCTGTTTTACAGAAAAATTCATAGGAGCTATCGCCTAAGGCTAGCACTGAATAATAAAGCTGCTCTAACTTAGGAGCTCGTTTGCTATGCAAAAATTCGTAGAACTGTATCGCTTGGTCAGGTGGATCCCCTTCTCCATGTGTGCTAACAATGAGTAAAAGATTTGTTACCTTTTTTAAATTATTTGGTTTAAATGTTGCTAACGACGAAATTGTTACGTCCACATCATTATCTTTCAAAGCTGAGGCATATTTTTCAGCTAACCCCTGACTATTTCCAGTTTGTGAACCATATAAAATCGTTACTGTTTTGGTGATTGTTTTTACTATCGGAGATACTTCTTCGACAACAGGATCGATAGTTACTAGTGGTGCACTTAAAAAGCCATTTAACCATATCCTCTGTTCTCCTGTTAGTTTTGGGAGCAGCTCATTTAACAGCTTTACCTGCTCCTCATTAAATGGACTATTTACTACTTGCAGTTTCAACTTTGCCACCTCACGTATTCGTATCATTTTCTTCTGTTGATAATTTGTCTTGCTAAATTATGCCTCGGCATGATATTGGTCACTCAGTCGTATGTTGATGTTTCGCTTTCGCACAGATATAACCCTATTGCTGTCGCTTCGTTTTCACACAAATAAATTGTCGCTGGATGTGGCGTTCTTAGACTGAGTTCCTTTATATCAGCGGATGTCTTTTGTACCGAAAGCGTAGCGGCTGGTACAGTTGTTTGGACACCCGCTGTTAAAAGTTAAAATTATCGAAGTCGTATTTTTTCCTTCTTTTCAATTTGAACCACATAGGAATTTTGCACAATCAATGTAATTGATCCGTGGTTCACAGTATTTAAAATTTGGCGTACATTATCTAATGCTAGATTTACATTTTCAGTCCTTTTATCTACCATTACAAAACACCTTTCTTAGTAAATTTTAATAATTGATAAATACGTTCCACTAAAACTGCCCTTACATTGTCGTCATAGCCTAAACTTTCACATAAAACAACGTTCTGATTCCCATAATCTTGTAATCGCCTTGTTATGCTTTGGCGCAAAATCCCAGTAAACAACAAATACGGCACTATAAATACTTGATTGTCCCTATTCTGCTCTTGTTGTAACCAATCTTCAAAAGTAGGACCCATTCCATATAGAAAGCACGTGTCTACAGCTTCATAAGCGTATTTATCACGTAATCTTGTTGCAATGTTGGCTAAATCACTCTGTACTGCAGGATCACTACTCCCGCGACCTATAAGTAAAACACTTGCATCGTTAGACGGGCACCTTGCTTCTAAAATTCTAGTCTGTAATGTATCAATTAATAATTCATGGACACCAAGTGGTTCACCGTATGTAAATCGCACTTGCGGATGCTGTTTTTTTGCTTTGTCAATCTCACTTGGAATATCGTGCTTTGCATGCTGAGCGGCAAGCAATAAAATAGGTACGATCGCTATAGCTGTAGCCCCTTGGTTAATACAGCTTGCGATCCCTTCAGCAATTGTCGGAGTCGCGAGTTCTAAAAAACTAATTTCTTGAATCGGTATTTCAATCTCTTGTTGTACGCTCTTTAGAAAGGTAACGGCTTGCTCCACTCCCGCCTTTACTCTACTTCCATGAGCGATATATAAAATGGCTTGCATGAACCCACATCCTTACACAGAAACTTCTGCTAACTGTGGCTGCGGAATGTTTTGCTCAAACCATTGAATTGTTTCCCTCAAAGTAACAACTTTTCCTACTACAATTATGCTTGGATTTTGTATATTTTCTCGCTGGACTAGGTCTTCAATATTAGCTAAAGTTCCCGTGACTGTTTTTTGTTGAGAAAATGTACCCCAATGGATGAGTGCTACTGGGGTTTCCTTATCTCGCCCATACTTGAGCAGCTGCTGACGGATATAGGGAAGGTTACCGACCCCCATATAAATAGCAATCGTATCAATCCCTTTTACAAGACTTTCCCATTGGATTCCATCATCCTTGCCCTCTCTCATATGCCCAGTGACCATCGCAAAACTTGAGCCTAGGTCACGATGTGTAACAGGAATTCCCGCATATGCCGGTGCCGCTATCCCTGAAGTGATGCCAGGCACTATTTCAAATGGAATATTATGCTGTGCTAGCACCTCTGCTTCCTCAGCTCCTCTTCCAAAAACGAATGGATCCCCTCCCTTTAATCTCGTCACAATCAATCCTTGCTGTGCATAGCTGACAAGTGCTTGATTAATTTGCTCTTGAATCATGGCGTGCTGCTGAGGTAGCTTACCGCAAAAGATGAGTTTAGCCTCTTGTTTAGCATAGGATAGTAGGGTCTTATTAATGAGTCTGTCATACAGGATGACATCAGCACATTCGATACACCTTAATCCTTTTACTGTGATAAGATCAACATCACCAGGTCCAGCACCCACTATAAAAACTTTCCCCATTTGATTTCACTCCCTTCCCTCTTTTCTTAGAGATAAAAAAAAGACTCAAATTATCCATAGGCAAAAGCAATGCCTGTGAATAATAAGAGCCTCTAGTTTACTAGTCAGCTACATATTTAATTCTTACTAATACAATAAGAATAATAAATAATTTAGTATATTCTGTCAACACTTTATTTAATACCTAGAATAAGATATTTATTTAATCTATTAAAGAAAAAACCAGGTGTCGCTTACTGACATCTGGTTTTTTGAGATCTATTTTATTTGAATTAATATCTACGATGCCCTCCAAACGGTGGACCTGGTCGGAAAAATGGTGGACCTGGTCGGTAAAACGGTGGAAATGGGCGATAGAAAGGCGGATAAAATGGAGATGGGCCAAACTGTGATCCAAGAAAACTTCCTAAAAAACCTCCCAAAAATGGCCCACCGATTGGCCAAAAGCCACCTCCTGGATAACCTCCGAAGAATGTCATAAGCTTCCTCCCTTTTTTACTCTATCGTATGTAGGGGGATGCATATATCACACGTCCATCGCCTATTCTATTTTTCTTCTCCTAAACGTTGCACAAAATTTGCTAGTGTACGTACCATTACACCTGTACCACCTTTTGGACCTAAGTCATGTACAGCCATCGCATCGGACGTTCCTGCAATATCTAAGTGAATCCATGGTGTATCACCAACAAACTCACCAACAAAGCCTCCGCCAAAAATCATGTGACCATCACGACCAGGAGAATTATTTAAATCAGCGACGTCTGATTTACGAATTCGTTTCTTATCATTTTCTGTTAAAGGCATACGCCACACAAATTCATCTGTCTCCAGTGCAGCTTCCATGAAAGCTGCAAAGAATTCATCATCATTAGAAAGTGCACCTGTTTTATCCATACCAAGTGCTGTAATCACTCCACCTGTTAACGTTGCAACATCAATCAGGGAAGTAGCTCCTTGTTGTTTAGCATATGTAGTAGCGTCTGCCAATACTAAGCGTCCTTCCGCATCGGTATTTAACACTTCGACCGTCTTACCACTATACGTCGTGATGACATCATCTGGCTTAAATGCTGTTTCAGATACCATATTATCGGTAGAGCCAATAACAGCTAAGACATTTTTGTTAGGACGTAGTTCACCGATAATTTTCATAGCACCTAGCACAGCTGCAGCACCGCCCATATCGCCCTTCATGCCTACCATTGAATCTTTTGGCTTTAAGGAATAGCCACCTGTATCATACGTAACCCCTTTGCCAACAAGACCAATTGGATCATCAAAATCTTCAGTCGCTTTATATTTTAATGTTATTAAACGAGGTTCTTCATGGGAGCCTTGATTGACACATAAAATACCGCCCATTCCAAGCTCCTCTAATTGTGCTTTATCTAAAATTTCCACTTCAAAATTGTAATCGACCGCAAGAGACTCTGCGTAATTGGCTAAGTCTGTCGCTGTCAGTAAGTTTGGTGGTAAATTAATTAAGCTACGTGCTTCGCTTACAGCATTTGCATAAATAGCGCCAACCTCAAAGCTTGCCACCACTTCATCTAAATCATTAGCAGTAGTTACAAGATGAATCGCGTCAATACGTTTATCTACTTCATTTGATGTTGTTTTATAATGAGGAATTGCATAATAACCAAGACCAGTTCCTTCACCAGCTAAAAATGCAACATCTGTTACAGTAATCGACTCTGTCGTAAACGATTCAAGCCAAATGGAATATTCTTTAACCTTTAAGTCCCTTAGTTCCTTCCCAAGCAACCCAAATGCTGCACGAATATCGCCTTCTGTTAAGTCTTTACGGTCATCTAAACCAACAAATAAAATGCGTTTAAGATTTGCGTGGCTCTTCAAAAATGGCAATTTCGTCATTTTTTTTAACGCAGTAGATACATCCCCTGCACTAATCCACGCATCAATAGATTCTCCATAAAATGATGAAAAGCTTGCCCATTCCTGCATTTGTTCACGATGTTTAGGGACGCCTACTACTAACACTTCAGTAGAAATCGTTTCAAATGTTTTTGCTTCTTTTACAATATGCATGTACATTCCTCCATTCAGTATTCTATTATACCTAAATTTCAGAAAACGCGTAATATTTGGCTTTTAGAAAATAATGAATGTTATAATAAAAGCAATTATAAGTGAAGGTTGTGATGATCATGAGTTTACTTCAAAATACCCCTTTACTCGTTGCCCTTTTTGCTGTTCTCTTCGCACAGTTTGTAAAAATCCCTATTCATTTTTTAATGACTCGAAAGATTGACTGGGGATTATTTACTTCCACCGGGGGTATGCCTAGTTCACACTCCGCTTCCGTAACAGGACTAACAACCTCTATAGCCTATGAAACAGGATTAGATTCCCCAATTTTTGCCGTAGCCGCTATGTTTTCATTTATCGTCATGTATGATGCGAGTGGAGTACGTTTCCAGGCAGGTCAACATGCAGCAGTATTAAATCAACTACGAAAGGACTTTGAAACACTGCTTCATGATTTAAAAAAATGGCCGCAAATGGATGGCCAAGAAAAAATGGAGGAGCTAAAAACATTACTAGGCCATAAACGGAGCGAGGTATTTTTTGGAGCATTAACTGGAATCTTTATCGCCATCATCACATACCAGTTTATTTTGTAAAAATAGACACATCCTCATGCCGAGGCTGTGTTTTTTTATTTATCGGAACATTTTTGTGATTTATCGGAAAAATTCAATAAAAAATCAGCAGATGCCCAAGCATCTGCTGAAAGAAGATCAATTATGCCTCGGCATAATTGCGTCCGGAATCGGCTTTGTGCTTGCACAAAGCACTCATTTCCGATTCCGTGACATCCGCCGGAGGCTTTAACTACTTTCAGCTGGTGTTTAGACATCTGCTGAAAGTAGTTAAAACATTCGATAACCGCTTTTACGTAAATAAATCATGACAATTCCCGCAACAATTGAACCAACAAAGCCACCCGATAAAATGGACACATCAACAAGGTGCAATGCTTGTAACTTATCTAAAAGTGCTGGAAATGCAGAACCTGGCTTGAAAATATAATCTAAAAAGCTTACATCATCGACAATAAAAATAACAACAATTGGATACACGATTGCCATTAACCATGTCATTCGTAGAAGCATATTCAATAAAAATCCAATACCAAAGAACATAACGAAAAATAACAAAATTGAAATGATTAACTGTACTAATGAAACTGGACCATCCATGTATGTATAACCTCCGTTTTCCTCTCATTAGTTTACATGATTACTACAACGCTTTCAATGAACATATCCTTGATTTCGCTTGTTCGTCATATTTAGGACAATCACTAAGTATATTCCATTACAGAGACGCCTCTCGTGGCAAGGTGTGTTTGCGAAGTAGCAAAAATATCGCCAATTTTGGGGTAACTAACTTTTGCTATGTATATTAGTTAATCTTCGTTCCGACTGGGCGACTCCTTGGGGATTAGCGATATAGAGGAACGAAGACTAAAAGCATCACATCCTGTGAACATCCTGCTACTGCCGCTACGTTAGCACTACGCTTTCGCGCAAAAAACATCTGTTGGCCCGAGCCCCTGCAGCGAAACGGATGTTTTCTGTGCGAAAGCGAAGCGACAGCGGCAAATGTTTTATCTGCGCGAAAGCGAAGCGGCAGCGGCAAATGTTTTATCTGCGCGAAAGCGAAGCGGCAGCGGCAAATGTTTTATCTGCGCGAAAGCGAAGCGGCAGCGGCAAATGTTTT